>CAYNVA010000480.1:0-3454 GCA_964400575.1 uncultured Thermodesulfobacteriota bacterium
GCAAAGAGCACAATGCCGCACGAAAGGTTTGAGCCGATGCGCTCAAGCGCAGGGAAGTCGCGGTTAAACTCACTGTATGGCAGGAGCAGCGGATTAATGCCAAGTGATTCCTGGTACTTCAGTCTGGGCAGATTGGTGGGCCAGCTGAGCACGCTTCCACGGATGCTCAAATCCGGGTAGTTGCGTCGAACCAGCGCCACAAGCGCCAGGTTCGAAATCGAAACGTTGTCGACCCCGAGTTCAACTAACTGCCCGACAAATGCGAGCAGGCGCTCTTTGCCCTCCTGCGTCTGCTCAAGATTTCCCAGGCACGGTGCATTGAGCAGGTAACTGAACGACAAGCCGCGCTTGTGGGCTGCCTGGATGTAAGCCGCGGCGGTAGCAAGGTCCACTGGAGGCAGCACAGAGCCCGCCCTGCCTCCACCCACGAGGTCATAGGGCAGCTTTGCATAGACCGAGGTCACCTCGGGAATGTGCGCGAGTCCGTCAAGAAGTTCGATATCCCAATTCGCAGCAACGCTCAATTTCATGGCCGTTCTCCAGAAGCGCGGATCAAACCGGCTTCATTCCCGTTACTCGCAAACCAAAAGATGTCTCGACAACCTCGCATCCGACGAGTTCCGTCATATTGAGTAAAGTCAGTACCTCTGCCATGGTATAGGCAGCACCGATTGAGGCCCGGAGAGTTTCCCGGATTACGTCGGAATTCACCCTTTGCTCAAGGAAGTTGCAGGCCGAGCGAGACAGGTCCCTGCGAAGGTCAGACACGTATAATTTTCCGCCGGGCTTCACAACCCTCCAAAGCTCGGCGAAGATACTGCATGGATTGAGCCACTCATGCAGCGAGCGGCTGGTAAAGACCGCGTCAAAAGCATTGTCATCAAAGGGTAGTGCATCAGCGGAGCCAAGGAGGTGTTCGGCGCGGCCGGCCAGTCCCAGTTCCCGCGTGTGATTCCTTGCTATCGCGACCATGTCCGGGCTTATGTCAAGACCGACGAGGCGGGTATCCCTGGTTTGCAGCAGCCATTCCAGACCGAGATAACCGGGCCCCGATCCGACCTCCAGCGCTCGTCCACTCACACTGCCGTTGAGCAGGATATCCCCTGTCTCAAGCCATCCCTTCTCCCGGAGAGCTGCCTGCATCCGGTCATAGGCTTCGGCATAGGCACGACCTGAAATCGTATGGTTTGTCTCTGGAACCCTTGGTTTTGTCATTGGTCTCTACGGACAGGAACTGGCTTTGGGATGAGGCGAATATAGGCCGAGGGCTGTTGGGTGTCAATATAAAGTTCACCGCAGGATACGGGCAGGTGTTCATGATAAGGCCGATGGTGCTCTAGCGCAGCACATACTCCCAGAGCGGGCCTTTTTTGCCTCGTGATCGCAACCGCTGCATCAAGCCCGTCATGTCTTCATCCGGGAATATCCACTGCCTGCCTGTCTTTTTTGCCTTTTCTTTCAAGAGGGCCGGATCGATTTTGTCCGCGAGGTAGTATGTGGGCTCAATAAGATTATCGTCTTTGCTGATTTTGTTTTCCTGAACTGCAAAAGCATGAAGCTTTGTGCCCGGATAGATGCGCATCCCGACAAAAGGGAAGAAGACGGTCCGCTCTATTTTTTTTGAATTTTCAAAAGTTTCGTTCAGTGTATCCTCGGTTTCACCATAGCCGCCCAGTATGAGAAAATGGGCGCAGTGGATTTTCAGCCGGTTGCATATCTTTGAAGCTTCAAGAATATCGGCAACCGTGAAAGGCTTGCCGTAATGCTTGAGCGTCCTATCAGACAGCGAGTCCGTGCCGAACTCAACATGGGTAAGACCCGCCTGCTGCAATACGCGCAATAATTTTTCATCGAGGTTTGCAAAATTAAAGTAGCCGCCCCATTTGAGGTTCATCTTCTTGCTGATAATGCGCTGCGCCAGCTCAATGTTATATGCATTGCTGATATTAAAAACAGAGTCGGTAAAAAAAACATAGTCGATCTTTTTGTTAAAATAAAGGTCAGCCAGTGTGTCGGCAACCATGCCGGCGTCAAGAGTCCGCACCGTGCCGCCTTCAATTAAAGGATAGGTGCAATAGATGCACTGATACGGGCAGCCGCGCTTGGTCTGGATATTGAGCATGCCGCCCTGCTTCCAGTAGAAGTCAAGAAGTCCGATGTCAAAGCATACCTTCGGATCAGGGCAGTAGTGTTTTTTTTCGTTCACCTGCGTTTCATTGTTTTTCCCGTAGACCAAACCCTCAAGAGCAGAATAATCGGTTTTGTTCTCCAGCGCCTTCAAAAGTCCCCACAGGCTTTCTTCCCCTTCACCATAAATGCCAAAGTCAGGCTTCAAGTAATCAAAGAGAAAGCGCGGATAGATTGAATAACCGGGCCCGCCGATAATGATCCTGCTGCGGCTGAACTTTCGAGCAGTTTCGATAATGGCGCTGTAGTGCCTGATGAAGCTTTCCTGCCGGTATATATTCACATCATCAATATTGCGCAGTGAAATGCCCACATAATCAGGTTTGTATTTCTGCAGGAGTTCTACAAAATCAGCATGACTGTTTACCATAAAATCAAACAGCTGAATGTCGTACTCGGGCGATCTTTCTTTAATATAGGTTTCAAGATAGGAAATCCCCAGCGGGTACACCGGGCAGGGAACGGTATACTGATTGGCAGAGACCAGTAATAGTTTGGTCACGGGCACGCTATTCTCCCGGTATTTTTTCTCAAAGCAGGTATCCCCAGGCACGATGTTTTCAGCCTTTTATTTTATAGATGCGAAGCTGACAGCCGCTGCGCTCAGCACAACACCCCACAAAAGAGGGGGCGAAAAAATTCCCCCTTTAGCAAAGGGGGTTAGGGGGATTTGTCAGGCTGCAAAAAATCCCCCTGTATCCCCCTTTTTCAAAGGGGGATTTAAATAGGCTTATTTTTCGTATAAAATTAATATCCCCCCCCTGTTTTGGGGGAGCTGTGCTTAGAATGAAAAATAGACCGTGCTTTGACTTTTCGTACTTGCTATTAGAGAAAAATAGTTACCTGCAATCTGCTCAAGGAGCTTTGCGGATAGACATATCAAACACACATCGTTCTTGCAAATTGAATTCCGCTGGCATACAACAAACATATGATTCAGGAAGGCACCGGGTTACATTAATAAGCTAAAAGTGGGGCCAGACAAAACCGTGTTTATGCAGGTATTTTCAAAGGAACTATTAGTCATCCTGTGCTGCTGCGCTCTGGGCTGTTCGGCCCCAAAAACCCTGTTTTTCCCCGATGCCGCGCTTTCCCGCACGCCACAGGAAATCCGCTATGACGTGAACGGCAATGGCAAGGCCGACTTTGCGCTGCAGGCCGATGCAGACAACCGGACGTCAACTCTTGCCTATTCCCATGAAGAAGACGGGCCATATGACCGTGTCTACCGCATCAATGACTATGCACCGGGCAGTGTGCCGCACCT
>CAYNVA010000481.1:0-5162 GCA_964400575.1 uncultured Thermodesulfobacteriota bacterium
TCGCCGTGGTTGTTCACATATTTAAATCCCAGGCATTGCGGCACCATAGGCCCGAACCCATACGAGTCATTATCATTGTCATAGTACACCACATGCTCGTCGTCGCAGTCGGAGTTGTCTGTCACATAGCCCGCCGGGGGGGCAGAACAGGTCGGCACCGACACTAGCGGGTTGCCGAAGGTATCATTGTCGAAATCTTGATAATAGGGTTCATCCGTCTTGCCGTTGCAGTTATCATCAAGTACGTTACACTTTTCCTTTGCGCCAGGGTGGGTCTGGTTATCATTGTCGTTGCAGTCTGGCCCCAAGGTGCAGTTATCGCCATAGCCGTCCGTGTCATTATCAACGCAGTCGCGATCTTCTTTGCCGGAGACCAGGTTAAAATCGTTTGGCATAGTAACAACAAAAGAATCATTATCTCTCTTATTTCTTGATATTTGGATTCCAGTATCACCCGGCCCAGGTTCGACCACTTCGTAGTAGAAGAGTTTTTTTACATAAGTCATATTGTCTACTATTGTAACCGGCTTACCGTCAGAAAGTCTTGTACCAGAGGCTTTGCAGTTAAACTCGTCGCCAGAAACACTGGTAAAGAGTACCGGTTGAGCTCCGTGAATTGGGTTAGGCTCGTCGACATAGTAAAAAGTCCAGTGGCCAAGCCATGGCTGGCATTTATCCGGTGCAGCCTCAACGGGCCGGACAAAGCAGCTCATCGCTAAACCTGCTAAAACAGCTAAAAACAACCATGCATTTTTTTTCATTTTTTCTCTCCTGTCTTATGTTGTTTAAAAATTATCTGCTAACTTTGCAATAAAAGCGTACACCCCCAGTATTTGCATAATTAGTGCCACAAGTGTGTGTATCTATTTTATCAAGCATTTTAAAGTACTTAGAGGTTTCTACTATAGACATTACATTCGCTTGCAGGCTGCAAAGTGTATTGCGGTACGCTCGAATATCAACACACAAGTGTTTTATGGTACAATTTATAGAGACGTGGAAGTCCTGTGCAGCAGGGTGCACATTGTGCACCGCAAATTGAAAAAAAGGTTAGGGTTCAGGATCCTAGGGGTCCGCAGCGGCGGATGTCTGCCCGGCGTAGGGGCACAAAATTTTGTGCCCTGAACAAACGGTAGAACAGCGCAGGGTGCGCACCGCGCAACTTGCCCGCTTTTTCTTCGGAAGAAGAAGCGTAGATTCTTCTTGTTCTGCACGTGTTTTTATGCTTTATTATGCACGTATAAAGGAGGTGCTGTATGAACACCAAACTCACGCTCACCATGGATAACAGGGTTATTAAAAGGGCAAAAACGTATGCTGGTAAAAAGCATAAAAGCCTCTCCCGGCTTGTTGAAAATTATTTCAACATAATCGCTCAGGATGAACCCGACAAGGAAGCCCCTACGCCTCTTGTACAAAAACTTTCGGGAGTGCTAAAAATCAGGAAAGGCGAAGACATCCGGGATGAATATACCGATTACCTCATACGGAAATACCGGTAATGGAAAAGGTGTACCTTGATTCCGACGTCATTCTTGACCTGCTAACACGGCTCGAACCCTTTTACCGCCCTGCGGCGCTGCTGTTTTCAATGATCGAACGGGGCGAGTTCCAGGCCTACGCATCCCCCCTTATTTTTGCAAACCTCTTCTACATTCTTCGAAAATCCACCTCGCGGACAAGAGCTGTGGAAACGCTCAAAAAACTGACGATGCTTGTAAAAGTCGCTGCAATGAATGAAAAAATCATCGATCTGGCCCTTGCCTCAGGTTTTCCTGATTTTGAGGATGCCGTGCAATATTATACCGCTCTTGAAAATAGAATCAGCTGCTTAATCACCCGGAACAAGAAAGATTATAAGGGGGCTCAAATAACAATCTGCACGCCAGAGGAGTTTGTTGCTTCAAAAAAAAGCGCGTAATTACCCACGGCTTTTTGAATGCATTTCCACAAAGACCTTCTTAAGATCGGGTTAAATGCTGTAAAAAAAGGGGGGGGGCGCGCGTGTGGGGAATAGAGTGGGGAATTGATTTCTGACAATAAAAAAAGGCCCTTAGATTTTTGATCTAAGTGCCTTTTTTATTTTTGGTAGCGGGGGTTGGATTTGAACCAACGGCCTTCGGGTTATGAGCCCGACGAGCTACCAAACTGCTCCACCCCGCAACAATTCATTATATATTTTATATACTATATAGAAAGTCGGCTGCAAGTCAAGGCTTTTAAAACACCTGCCGCCTTTTATCGTTTACTGCTGCTGCAATGCGTCTTCATCCAGAAGCTGCCGCACTTTTTCAACCACGTCGGGCGGCACAGGCTGAATTTTCACCTCACGGTTGACAAATGCCAGCACCGTATAGCCCCGGGCAAGCAGCGTGCGGGGCTCTTTCCTGTATATCTCATGCTCTATCCTGATGCTGGCTTTTTTCAGGGCGCCGATGGAGGTCTCAATAAGCAGCAGGTCATCATAGCGAACCGATTTTAAATAATTGCAGTGCGCTTCCGTGACGGGCGTATAAATGCCCCTGTCCGATATATCGCGATAAGCAAGGCCCAGGGATCTAAAAAGCTCGGTTCTGCCCCGCTCAAACAGGGTCAGATAGTTTGCATAATACATGACATCGAAAGGATCGCAGTCGGCATAAATAACGCGGTACTCCGTAACAAAAGGCTTCATAGGGCAGCACCCCTGATAAAATGGTTCATAAGCCGCGCGCCTTCATCTACCACAACACCTGACGCGCGGGCATCTTTCTCGCAGTAGCCCCGCTGCCCGCCTATCGCAGTGTCGCGGTTTGCCGAATCATACAGGACAAACGGCACCGGGTCCGATGCATGGGTTTTTGTGCACAAAGGAGTTGGATGATCGGGCATTATCAGAACCTTGAAATCCCCATTCCGCTTCTCAAGCCCCTGGATCATGGGCCGGACAATGCGGCAGTCGAAATCCTCTATCGCCTGCATCTTTTCGCTGAAGCTGCCCTTGTGCGAGGCCTCATCAGGGGCCTCCACATGCACATAGACAAAATCACCCGTTTCCAAAGCCTGCAGAGCAGCCGCGACCTTACCGGCGTAGTTGGTATCGAGATAGCCTGTAGCGCCGGGCACATTGATGGAGGCCAGGCCAGCGCAGATGCCAAGGCCCTTGACAAGATCCACTGCTGAAATGACGCTGCCCGATACGCCGTACATATCGGCAAAGCGGGGAATCTTGAGCGCCCTGCCCTGCCCCCACAGCCAGATGGAGCTCACGGGCTTGTCGCCCCGTAAGGCTCTCTGTTTATTTATTTCCAGACCTGGAAGAACAGTACGGCTCTGCTCCATGAGCTGCCTCACCCGCTCGGCGCCCTCACCGCGGGGCAGATAATCGTCTATTTTTCTACCCGATATATCGTGGGGCGGCGTGGTTTTGAGCTTGTCTGTGCCGTTTTTCCATACCATCAGGTGCCGGTAGCTTACGCCGGGATAAAAGGTGATCTCAGGGCTGTCGAGAGTCTTTTTCAGGCCGGATATAATTTCGGCGGCTTCGGCAGTTGCTATATGCCCGGCGCTGTAGTCGTCCATGCAGAGGCCGCCGTCTTTGTCGGCCAGCGTAACAAGGTTGCAGCGAAAAGCGATATCGCTGGGGGCAAGCGCAACGCCGATGCTTGCGGCCTCGATGGGAGCGCGGCCAGAATAGTATTTCCGGGGATCATAGCCCATGGCTGCAAGGTTTGCCACATCGCTTCCCGGTTCCATGCCCTCGGGAATGGTGTTGACGAGCCCCAGCATACCCTTCTGCGCAAGCATGTCCATGCAGGGAGTTGCGGCAAGCTCAAGCGGGGTTTTACCGCCTTTTTCTTCAATGGGATAATCGGCCATGCCGTCGCCGATAAGAACCACGTATTTCATATGCACCTCGTTATCGTTGGTCGTTGGTCGTTGATCGTTGATCGTTGATCGTTGATCGTTGATCGTTGGTCGTTAGTCGTTGGTCGTTGGTCGTTGATTGTTGGTCGTTGGTCGTTGATCGTTGATCGTTGGTCGTTAGTCGTTGGTCGTTGGTCGTTGGTCGTTAGTCGTTGGTCGTTGGTCGTTGGTCGTTGGTCGTTGGTCGTTGGTCGTTGGTCGTTCATAGTTTTTCGTTAACAATCAACAATCAACTAACAACAAATATTACTTGAGCAGCCGTCCTTTGTCAACCGCCCAACAACACCGCCCAACAGGGCGCATGCCTCATGCAGCACAGCCCCGGGCTCGGGCCAGCGCCACTGCCCGTCGGCGTCACATGCTCTGACAATGCAGACCGACTTACCCCGCGGCCCCCAGACTGCGGGATCTGTGGGACCGAAAACAGCAACTGTTGGAATGCCCACAGCCGCAGCCATATGCGTGATGCCCGAATCATTGCCGATAAACAGCGTGCTTCGGCTGAGGAGGGCGGCAACAAGAGGCAGGTCGAGATTGTGCAGAGGCAGGCAGGGTAGTGCGCTGAGTGCAGCCGTCATTTCACCAGCTGTCTTTTCTTCCGCAGTGCCTTCTACGAGCAAAAATCCCGCACGCCTTTCTTCATGCAGCCGACGCATGACAGCACAAAACAAAGCGCTCGGCCAGCACTTGTGCCGGCCGCCGCTGCCGGCATGCACGGCAATAAACAGCCCCAACGCCGCATCAAAATCATTGTGTTGCAGAAAATCATCTGCCCGGCGGCAGTCATCAGAGCTTACACTCAGCTGCGGCACTGGCACGGCGGGCGCCAAACCCAGGGCGGCAAGCTGCCCGAGCTGATAATCGACAACATGCCGGGCTGTGTCGGGAAATGTTCTTATATGAACAGCGGCAGAATGGCAGCGCTGCACATTTTCAATAAACGCGCTTTTTACCTGCGCGCTAAAAATAAACAGCCGTTCAAACCCTTCCAGATACTGCTGCACCTGCGCAGATACATCCCGGAAATCGCCATACAGCGTGCTTGCAGGAGCCCAGTCGGCGGAGCGTATGGTATGGGCAAAATCTCCGCCCACCAGGGAAAGTATTGCCGGATAACCGAGCATCTCAATGGCACGACCCGGAAATGAGTTTTTAATCGTTTGCAGCGCTGGAAGTGAAAGAACAAGATCGCCGATAGCTCCCTGGTGCATGATAAGTATCTGCGGGCCGGCCATGGCTAATCCACAAAATACACC
>CAYNVA010000482.1:0-1610 GCA_964400575.1 uncultured Thermodesulfobacteriota bacterium
TTCCACGGCGTCTTTCCGACAATAGCACCCCGGACAATGCCTGCTCCGTCCACATTGCCGACAGCCATAAAAGAAACAGGGATGCCGTCTTTCAGCTTTACCTTCTGGTAGATGCTATGACTCTTAAAGGTGACTTCTTCAATGGCATCACCCTCTGTCTGAACATCGCCGATAGCAGTTATCCACATCTCGTAGAAGTCAACGCTGTTCATGGGGATATTGCCCTCATAGACCCGCTGCTGCCCGGACATGTTGCACGCTGCAATTCTTCCCTGTGCTGCTGCAACAGGCCAAATGGCATTATATATCCATTCCCGGGTGACAATATGACGCGAGCGGCATACATCTCCTGCGGCATAGACATCCTCAACCGTGGTGCGCTGGCAGTCATCAACAGAGATTATCCGGTCAACCGTAACATCTGTGCCTTCAAGAAAGTCTGTGTTTGCTTTAACACCAACAGAGGCAACAATAAAATCAGCTTCTTCTTCTCCGCCGTTTTGATACGTCACAACATACTTATTCCCCTGTTTCCGCGTGGCAATAACAGAATTCTTAAGCTCAATATCAAGCAGTTCATGCCTGGTCATCCGATTCCGGACCAGGGCGCTTGCCTCGAGATCAGTCATGCGGCCAAGCACTGTTGGCAGCAGTTCTACCACCTTGACCTGCACTCCCCGCTTCACAAGACCATATGCTGTTTTCAGCCCGACAAATCCTGCGCCGATAATAATTGCTTTTTTACCCTTCTTTGCCCAGCCTTTCAGTTTGTTTGAATCATCATAATTCCTCATTCCGATAATACCTTCCGGGTCATAGGGAAAGCTTTTGAGAAAAATGGGTGATGAGCCGGTTGCTACCAGCAGGGTATCATAAGAAAATTTCTTCTTCTTCCCATTCTGCCGGGCATACACAATGCGGTTTTTTGTATCAACCTGCTCCGCCCGGGTGGAAAGGTTCAACGCGATGTCCCGAGCGGCATACCATTTTTCAGAATGGGAAAGCAGGTGACCCCGGGTAACCATGCCGCCAAGATAATAGGTAATAAGACACCGTGAATAGGATGGCACCGCCTCTGCGCCAAGAATAATAATCTTATCTTCGGGGTTTAATTCCCTCAGGGTATTTGCTGCAGAAACAGCGGCAATACAATTTCCGACAATAACATGCTGTCGGGCACTTTTTTTATTTTTAGTTTTTGGAGTCGGTTTTTTCATCTCTTTATTAACCCCCTGATCTTTCTGTTGCGTCTCTTTTTCACTGTCGTGCTGAAATCATCAAAAAACAGAGCTTCCCTGTCGCATACGGCAACGCAGGGAGGATTATCTTTTTCTCCGCAGATCAGCGTACACTTAAAAGCTTTTTCAAGGCTCATAACCGTCTTGATTGCTCCATGGGGACATACCATGTTGCACATAAAACACCCGATGCACCTTTTTTCATCCTGAATAATGATTCCATCGTTGCCGCACTTCAGTGATTCACCAATGCAGGCATCCACGCAGGGTGTGTCTTCGCAGTGCTTGCACAGGCGCAGGAAAGGCCCCTGCGGGCTCTGGTACACTTTGATAAATGGTGCATACCCGGCAGAGTCGCTGCTTGATTTGCTG
>CAYNVA010000483.1:0-3590 GCA_964400575.1 uncultured Thermodesulfobacteriota bacterium
GATTTTTGTTCCCACGCCTCTGCCGCCGATATAATCCTTTTCCATTGCCGGATCTATATCTTCAAATGCAAACTCGCGGGCGGTCAAATCAACCCTTAGTATTTTGCCAGTCCACTCTTCCATCTTAAGTCCTCCTTAAAAGTACATATTTAATAATTATATTCCGGATAGCAGAGGCGCTGATGTTAATATCGAGTACCTTTGAATAAGGTGGGATTACAGTTCCTTAAACAGGGTTTTTATATATTGCAAAGGCTTTAATCTCTGTCAAGTAGATTTTTGAAAATTTCATTTTTTAAAAAAAAGTCTTCCGCAACCTGTTGAGCGTCACAAACAATACATTAATGCTGTCCTGTACAAAGGGGTAAAGCACTATTGCCGCCTGAAAAAAGGCGCAACCAGCCAAATTCCTACAATATGGTTTATCTTCACCGTGCAATATGCTATACCTGCAAAAAAAATATTTAGTTTATAGGAAATTTATATGAATAATGCAGTGATTAGGAAAAAATTTGCCCTTTCCGTTTTCTTGTTGAGCGTCATTATCAATGTGCTGCTGCCGGGCTGCTCGCAGCATGGGGCAGTGCGGGCCACAGATTTTTACGGCACGCTTGAGCCCACACCGGAACTTTCGCAGACAGCCATCGAGGTGGTTAAAGAGGTCGGCCAGACACATTATGTCCGCCATGAGCTGGATGACCGGTTTTCAAGCGCCGTGCTTGACCGGTATCTGGCAGATATCGACCCCGCGCGCAGCTCTTTTCTTGCAAAGGATATACAGGAGTTTGAGCGCTACCGCTACACGCTCGACGAAGCACTTGGCTCAGGCGACCTCAAGCCGGCGTTTATAATATACAACCGCTACCAGGAGCGCTTTACCGAGCAACTTCTCTACTGCATTGACTTGCTCGAAAACAAGATCCAGTCCCTCAATTTCGACATTGATGAAAGGATTGAGACCGAGCGCAAAAATGCTCCATGGCCTGCAGATGCCGCCGAGCTGCGGGACCTGTGGCGCCGGCGCGTCAAGTCGTCTCTTTTAAATCTCAAGCTTGCAGGTAAGACGACCGACCAGGCGCGCGACGTTCTGCTCAAGCGGTACCGCAATCAGCTCAATCAGATAAAACTGATAAAGCCCGAAGACGTTGTGCAGATTTTTATAAACTCCTACGCCCGCTGCTATGATCCGCATACGGAATATTTGCCGCCCCGCGTGTCGGATAATTTCAATATTTCCATGAGCCTGTCGCTTGAAGGAATAGGGGCCGTCTTGCAGAATGAGAATGAGTATACCAAGGTCGTAAGCCTTGTGAAGGGCGGGCCCGCAGACAAGGCCGGGCAACTCAAGCCCGCCGACCGCATCATCGGCGTGGGACAGGACGCCGGCGGCGAAATCCTCAATGTTGTCGGGTGGCGCATCGACGACGTGGTGCAGATCATTCGCGGGGCCAAACAAACCCTGGTGCGGCTTGAAGTCATTCCGGCGCATGCCGCCGATGAGCATCAGAGCAAAATCATCAGCATCGTTCGCGATACGGTCAAGCTCGAAGAGCAGGCAGCCAAGAAAAAAATCATCGCGATCGAAAGGGGCAACACGGCCTACAAGGTCGGGGTGATCGATGTGCCCACCTTTTATCATGACTTCAAGGGTGATCAGGCCCGCACGGGCGCTTTGCGCAGCACGGCTGCTGACGTGCGCCGGCTTTTAAATGAACTTGCGCAGGAAAAGGTAAGCGGCATTGTGCTGGATCTGCGGGACAATGGCGGCGGGGCGCTCAATGAGGCCAATGCCCTGTCTGGCCTGTTTATCGACAAGGGCCCGATCGTGCAGGTTAAGGACTCCCGCGGTAAGGCCTCCGTATTGTACGACCCTGAACCGGGCATCGCCTATGCCGGGCCTTTGGTGGTATTGGTAAGCCGCACGAGCGCTTCAGCCTCTGAAATTCTTGTGGGGGCCATGCAGGACTACCGCCGCGCAATCATCATGGGCGACCAGACTTTCGGCAAGGGAACAGTGCAGGCTCTGCTGCCACTGAACAAGGGGCAGCTGAAGGTGACGCAGGCCAAATTTTACCGCATAACAGGAGAAAGCACGCAGCACAAGGGCGTGTCACCCGACATCACCTGCCCGAGCATTTATGACAAGAGCAAATTTGGAGAAAGCACGCTGCCCGACGCGCTTGCCTGGGATAAAATTCAGGCGGTGAGCTACAAGGCCGGGCCAGAGCTTGGCAAGGCGATCTCGCAGCTCAACCGGAACCATGAACAGCGGGCGGCTCAAAATCCCGACTATATCTATCTGAAGGAAATGGCGGACCGTATCCGGGAGCTTGGCAACAAGAGCACGGTGTCGCTGTCGGAGGCTGTGCGCAGAACAGAGGATACGCAGGAAAAAAAGTGGCGCCTTGACCATGAAAACAAACGCCGCGCAGCAAAAAAACTGCCGCTGCTTGATAAGCTGCCGGACAATGATACCGACAAGGACAATGCCACCGGCAGCGACAATGAGACTGACGAGCCCGGCATCGACAAAGACCCTGTGCTGACCGAGGCTGCCAATGTGTTGGTTGATTATCTGCCGCTTGCAGCACCGGTTAAATAAAGCCTGTGGAGCATAAAACTAGAAGTCAGAATCCAGAATCCAGAAGTAAAAAAATCCAAGATTCCGGATTTAAAATTGAAATCGCAGGGGCGTGGTTGTTCCGCCCGAAAGATATCCGTGACGCCTATGTGTCTTCTATTCTGGATTCTGGCTACTGACTTCTGACTACTGACTACTTTTCTAAATATTTTCGAGGATTTTGTTCATGAAAATCGGTATTATCGGCCTGCCCCAGACCGGCAAAAAAACTCTGTTTCAGATTCTTACGGGCCATGTGTTCACCGAGCACAGCGACCAGAAAAAGCCCGCCATGGGAATGGCCGATATTATCGATCAGAGATTCGACACGCTCGTGCAGATGTATAAACCCAAAAAGCAGGTGCGCGCCAAAATCGATATAGAGCTGCTGCCCCGGCTTGAAAAAGAGTCCATCGCCCGGGGCGATATCTTCAAGGATATCGCCGATGTCGATGCCGTCTGCCATGTGGTGCGCGCTTTTGAGGATGAGGCCATCTACCATGTTGACGGCTCCATCGATCCCGTGCGCGATATTGATATGGTCGGAGGCGAACTTATTCTGCACGATCTTCTGTTCATTGAAAAGCGGCTTGAACGGCTCGAAGCGCAGATGAAAAAGCAGAAGGACGAAAAGCAGCAGAAAGAGCATGATATGCTGGTGCGCTTCCGGGAGCACCTGGAAAAAGAGCAGCCCCTGCGGCTGCTTGCGCTCAGCCCCGAGGATGACATGCTCATACGCAGCTACCCTTTCATCACGCTTAAGCAAATGATTCTTGTGCTCAATGTAGCAGATGACGGCCTGGGTGACATGGCCATTATCGAAAAGCTGCGCGCCCGCTGCGATGCTGAAAAGATGGAGGTTATGCAGGTCTCTGCTAAAATGGAGGCCGAGATCGCAGCCCTTGAATCGGAGGCCGAGCGCAGGGAGTTTCTAAAAGACCTCGGCATCGAGCAGCCGGCCCTTGGGCAG
>CAYNVA010000484.1:0-8510 GCA_964400575.1 uncultured Thermodesulfobacteriota bacterium
GGCACGAGCACCAGCGCTCCTTCGACGGATATAGCAGGGACATTGCGGCCACTGGGAGCAGGATATGATATGGGCGCCTACGAAATGCCGTGGATTGATATAGATAATGACGGCGTTCGGGATGCCGTTGATAACTGTCCGAACGTTTACAATCCCGAGCAGCTTGATGCGAATGTTAATGGAACAGGTGATTGTTGTGACCCAACGCCAGGCTGCGGCGGCTGCGCTCAGCCCGCATGTGATCAGCAGTGCAGCCCTCCTGATTCCGATGGTGACGGCGTTACGGATGCAATTGATAACTGCCCGAACGTTTACAATCCCCAGCAGCTTGATGCGAATGGTAATGGAACAGGTGATTGTTGTGACCCAAAGCCAGACTGTGGGGGCTGCGGGCAGCCTGCTTGTGATACGGTTTGTTCGAAGTAGTACATGAAGCGCAACCGGCATGCTCAAAACAAGACATACCGGTATAAGCGTGGTTAACATAAACAAGGGCCGGTTCATGTGCAGGGTCGGCCTTTGTTTATCTTGTTTGCAGCCGTGCAGAGCCGCTCGCGATGTAAGCGGCTTTGCTTAATACGCAGGGGAAAACATCCAGAAAGGTATTTGTAATGAAAAATCTGTGCAGTCTTCTTATAACGATGGTATTTTTTTCCATTGCCTCACACGCGCTGGCGCAGGCACCAATTACCTGCGCCACCCTGACCGATGTGTACATCGATCAGAAGTATCCGGATACAAATCTTAATACCAAAACCAGGGTGCTTATTTCCTGGCATCCGACATACGGCATCGCCCGCGGGCTTTGGAAATTCGATATTCCCACAGGGATCGATACATCACAGGTACAGTCTGCCCTGCTGCATCTTTCCGGATCAATTCATACCGGAGGCGGCACCACGATTGATGTATGCTGTTATGCTCTGAACGCCACCTTTGGTGAAGACAGCGCCACCTGGAACCTGCTGGCTGGCGGTAATTACGACAATACGACATGCGCCACAGGCTCAGTGCCCGCAGGCAACGACTGGGAAAGCACGATTGATGTAACGACGCTGCTTCAGCAAAAACTCGACAAGGTGCGCACGAACGGCATACTCATAAAAATAAAGGATGAGCAGGGAGCTAAGTCGTATCAGAATATAGCCTCAAGGGAATACACAGATCCTGAAGATTTCGGCGCCTATATCGTCATCAGCAGTATTCCTGTAACCAGTACCACTACTACCATTACTACCAATACTAGCACCACCACTACTACTACTGCCACTGCCACCACTACTCCCGCATCATCAACGACTACGACGGCAAAGCGGGGTGCAACAGTCTGTTCGGCGCTTGCCGATGTTGCTATCGATGAGTGGAAACCCGATGAGAATTTAAATTACTATGAACGCGTGGTGGTGGCGACCAATCACAATATACATCACGGAATTTCCCGCGGGTTGTTCCTGTTTGATATACCCAAGGATCTTGAGCAAACCGATGTGCGGCGGGCTGAAATCTGTCTTTCGGCATGTCATCACTGCGGGGGAGGCGATGGGGGAGAGATTGGTTTTTGCGCACTCAATGAGCCGTTTGATGAAACCACCGATACGTGGAACAGCCTGCAGGGGGGCAGCTGGGATAATGCCACGGTTTCACGGGCCGAGCTGCCCGAGAGCAATGACTGGAATACGGCTGTAAACGGAGAGCCGCCGCGGGATGTTAAGTGCTTGGATGTGACCGAGCTCATGAAGGGCAATCTTGAAAAGGCGCGCGACAACGGTATCATGATGCGTTTTATGGATGAGGCGCAGGACCCGTCGATATGGCAGAATGTGGCGTCCAAGGAGTCGACGGACCCGCTTGATTTTGCGCCGTATATGGTTATTCATACGAAGCGTTGCCCGGCTGAGACTGTTTTCGATAATGATACGGCTGCGCTTGATCTGTTGCGCCGGTTCAGGGACGGGGTATTGAGCAAAACGCCCGAGGGAATGAGGTGGACCGCATTTTATTACCGGCAGTCAGACGTGATTGCCGGGGTGCTGGAGAAAAGCCCCGAACTAAGGCGGCAGAGCAGAGCGGCGGTAGAGCGGCTGCTGCCGTCTATCGGTCTGCTTGTGGATGGCAAAGCAGCAGACCTAAGGGGCATGCGGCGCGATGCGCGGCAGCTCATCGACCTGTTTAAACGAAAAAACGCAATGGAGCTGAAGACATCATTGCACCATATGCTTGAGTAAACGGAATATAAAACAATATTGCAAGCGAGGTTCCCGTGTCCGACAATACGGCTTCTGAATCCTGTCAGGCAGCATATGCGCTGCGCGGTCTTTTTTTTATTAACCGCCGATGCGGTCTATTACATCTGTTGACGGCCGTTTTGATTTTCTGCTGCGCACATGATGCCGGTGCAGAGACACTGCATGTGGGAACCAGCTGGTCTGGAACGAAGTATGCAACGATTCAGGCGGCCGTTGATAATTCTACCGACGGAGATGAAATCTGGGTTGAACAAGGCACATATACCCTTTCTTTAACCATTGCAATCAGCAAATCCATTTCTCTCTACGGCGGATTTACCGGCTCAGAAACAGCAAGAGAAGAGAGAAACTGGAATGACAATGTGACAACGGTTGATGGGAATAACAGTGTGCGATGCTTCCAGCTTCAAATCACAAGCACGGGCACGGCTGTCATTGACGGATTCACCATCACGAAGGGGAATACCACCTCAGATGCATCAAATGGCGCCGGTATTGCAAACGGTATTGAGGGCGGGGCCGCTGATGGGGGAAACCTTACTGTTGCCAACTGCATTTTTACCCTGAACAGCAGCGGCAAACACGGAGCGATCAGCAATGAAACCAATGGTAATCTGACCGTGACCAACTGCACCTTCTCAAAAAACACCGCTGTCAACAGGGCAGGGGCAATCAATCATAATACTTCAGCAGTAACAATGACCGTCACCGGCTGCACATTTTCCGAGAACAGCGCAGGCAATGGCGGTGCAATATATGTCAGAGATACTTCAATAGGTGACAGCAGCATCACTGACTGTGTCTTCAGTAAAAATCAAGCGACCACAGGAGATGGTGGAGCGATAATCGCTGATCAAAACATTACCATAACACGATGCACCTTTGATCAGAACAGCGGCGTGAGAAACGGTATATTTGGCGGCCGTGGTAACAAAAGCGCAGTGTTTACCAACTGCGTTTTCTCCAACAACTCCACGAAGTTTGGCGTGATATGCCTCAACGGAACCGGGACTCTGGGAACGGTGCAAGTCATGAACTGTACATTTACCGGGAATACTCTTATATCAGGCGGCAAAGGTGGCGCCATTTATACCACGGCGCCTGGCGGCACTGGCAGTGTATTCACCGTTACCAATTCCATCCTCTGGGGTAATGGCGGCAATGCAATTGATCGTTCAGGAACGACACAGCTTCTTCCAACGGTGAGCTATACCGATATTGATCAGGCCGGCTATGCTGGCAGCAGCGAAAATATCACGGGTGATCCGCTCTTTGTGGGATCAGGCGACTATCACCTGCAGGCCCCCTCTCCCTGTATTGATAATGGAACCAATTCCGGCGCACCGGCTGATGATCTTGATGGCAACCCACGACCCCAGGGGCTGGGATATGATATGGGCGCCTATGAATATATTCCGCTTGCCCCATCAACCACGACCACGACGACAAGTTCGAGCACGAGTTCACTGACAACAACCAGCACAATACCGTCCACTACATCGACAAGCGCGGTGCCGACAACCACGTCGATTGCAACCTCATCAACAACAACCATAGCTGCTGCCACAACGACGGTGCCAGCATCGACGACAACAACTGCCAGCCCGACAACAATAAGCACGACGACATCGACGATACCAGCCACGACGACAAGTTCGAGCACGAGTTCACTGACAACAACCAGCACAATACCGTCCACTACATCGACAAGCGCGGTGCCGACAACCACATCGATTGCAACCTCATCAACAACAACCATAGCTGCTGCCACTACGACGGTGCCAGCATCGACGACAACAACTGTCAGCCCGACGACATCGACGATAGCAGCCACGACCACGACGACAAGCATGAAGTCGAAGCTGTGTCCTGCTGAGATTGTTTTTGAAAATGAAACAGCTACACTTAATCTTTTGCGTCGTTTCAGGGACGGGGTTTTGAGCAGAACGCCCGTAGGGAGGCAGTTGACCTTGTTGTATTATCGGTACGCAGACATGATTGGCGGGCTGCTGGAGAAAAGCCCCGAACTGAGGCGGCAGAGCAGAGCGGCGGTAGAGCGGCTGCTGCCGCGCATCGGCCAACTTGTGGATGGCGCAAAGCAAAACCCCAGGAGCATGCGGCGCACTACCCAGTAGCCCATTGGCTTAAAAACGCAATGAGATTGTTGATATCATTGCGCCCTATGCTTGAGTAAAGGGGATATAACAACAGTGCGAACGAGGTGACCATGTTCGACAATACGACCCTGCTGCGCATCATTGACCATGATAAAATAAGGACTGGTTTTAATTAAAGAAACGGGAAAAATCCCATATGAAAAAAACAGGAATGCTGCTTTTGTTTTTTATCTTTCTTTTTACCTGCGGCAACATATGCGCTGAGACAATAGCACTCCATGCAGATAACGATACCTATATAGACCAGCTGTATCCGGATACTAATTTCGGGCAGGGGTGGAAGATGCTCATGAACGGCTCAACAACCAAGTCGGCTCACGGCCTATTGCATTTTAACCTCAGTGGACTGCCTGACGGCGCCCGAATCACAAAAGCCCGGCTCGCCGTACTTGTTCACGGCAACCATTCTACCAATCTTTTTCATGTCTACCCGATGACCAGCGTTTGGGGTGAAGATTTTGCCACCTGGAATCTGGCGGCAGAAGGGGTAAACTGGACCACACCGGGAGGGGACTTTGACCCGGCTGTTTTTGTGGAGGCGGGTCTGCCCGGTTCCGCCCCCGACTGGATGGTTATAGATGTTACCTGCTTGATCAGTGGCGCGCAGGGCACACTTAATGCCGGCACTGCTGCAAACGGGCTGCTGCTTAAAGCGGACGCAGGCTACAGCAAAGTTCTGAGCGCCGAGTTTGCCGGCTACGAAAATGCTCTGACCTGCCACTCCTGTCATGGCACAGATGACCCTTCCCGCGATGCGGGGAAATCCACCAATTGCGCTCAATGCCACACCCGGGGGGACATTTCCCTGTCCGGTGAGCCAACCCTGATTGTCGACTATGAGCCGATGCTCTTTCAGTTTGTGCAGTTATCCGATACGCACATAGGCAAATTCCCCCAGGCGCTTGTTAATCTCACTACTGCCGTAGCTCAAATTAACGGCATTAATCCCTCGTTTGTTCTTGTTACCGGCGATCTGACTGACGCCGGGACAACAGCCCAATACGGCGATTTCAAAAACGCGGTAGACAATTTCACGATGCCTTACCACTGCGTACCCGGCGACAATGACGTGATTGACGGTGGAACACTTGATCTCTACCACCAGGAGCTGGGCGATGATTATTACGCATTTGATTACCAGGGGTTTAAATTCATCGGTCTTAATAATACCGATAACATCTCTCTTGACTATGCCCAGCGGCAGTGGCTTGAAGATAGGCTCAAGGAGGGCGAGCCGGGAATAATTTTTGCCCATGGGCCCCTTCTCGACTATTATGACAATTTTACTGCTTTAGCAGGCGCTGAGCAGCTTTTGGGTTTGCTGAAGGCATATCAGGCGCCCCTGTATATGAACGGTCATGCGCACCAGACCGGGGAATACAGCAGGGATGGCACCGATTTTGTTTGGTGTAAAAATCTTGACTATGCCGACATGGGCGACCCCTATAATCTCTACAAGGTGTATGCCGACCGCATAATGCTCTATCACGTTGATCTGCGGGACGGTTCACAGGCTTTTGCCTGGATGATATGCCTGAATGGGACATGCGCCGACGATAACAGCTCTACAACCACTACAACTACGTCGATTTCAACCACGACAACTTCGGTGATTGCATCGACAACGACCACCAGCTCAACTCCGGCCAGCACCTCATCAAGTGTTTCGTCGACGACTACCGCGGACAGTACAACATCGTCTATGCCCGTCACGACCACAACTACAAGCACGAAGACAAAACTCTGTCCGGCTGAGATTGTTTTCGATAATGATACGGCTACGCTTGATCTTTTACGCCGGTTCAGGGACGGGGTATTGAGCAAAACGCCTGAGGGGAGGCGGTGGACGGCATTTTACTACCGGCACGTAGACGTAATTGCCGGGCTGCTGGAGAAAAGCCCGGAGCTGAGGAGGCAGAGCAGAGCGGAGGTAGAACGGCTGCTGCCGTATATCGGCCTGCTTGTGGAAGGCAAGGCAGTCAACCTCAGGCGTATGAGGAGCGAGGCGCGGGAGCTTATCGACTTGTTTAAACAAAAAAGCGCAATGGAACTGAAGACATCATTGCGCTATATGCTTGAATAAATGGATTATATAACAACATTATGAAGGAGGTGCCTATGTAAAAGCACAATGGAACTGAAGACATCATTGCGCCATACGCTTGAGTAAACGAAACATAAACAATATTACAAAAGGAGGTGCCCATGTTCGACAACACAGTTTCAAAATCCTGTCAGGCAGTATATGCGCTGCGCGGTCTTTTTTTAATTAACCACCGTTGCGGTCTGTTACAGCTGCTGGCGGTCGCTTTGATTTTCTGCTGCGCTGGTAATGCGCGTGCAGCGATACTGCATGTGGGAACCAGCTGGTCTGGAACTCAATATACAACAATTCAGGAAGGAATTGATGCAGCTACCGACAATGATGAAATATGGGTGGAACAGGGAACATACGTTCTTGACAACTCCACCAACAAAAAAACGATTACGGTAAGCAAGGCAGTTTCTCTGTATGGCGGTTTTAATGGTACAGAAACGGCAAGAGAGCAAAGGAACTGGACCACCAATGTCACCACGGTTGATGGAAACAACAGCCTCTGCTGTTTTCTGGTAACAGGGACAGTTACCATTGACGGCTTTACCATCACAAAAGGATATAATGATGCAACGCTCACCAATGGCGGCGGCGGGATTGCAAACGGTATTGATGGCGGTGCTGCAGGATACCTTACTGTTGCCAACTGTATCTTTACCTCCAACAGCAGCGGGAAACACGATGGAGCGATCAATAATGACAATGGCAATATAACCCTGACCAACTGCAGCTTCACCAATAACACCGCTGTTAACAGGGGAGGTGCGGTCGGTAATAATTATGGGGACAACATGACCATTACAAACTGCACTTTCTCGGAGAACAGCGCAGGCAGTGCTGGTGCAGTCTATATGAGGGCAGACAGCGTTAATAACGTCATTACTGATTGCACGTTCACTAACAACAGCGCGACATCGGGGTCCGGCGATGGCGGAGCCATCGTAGGTGATCAAAATGTTACCATAACAAGATGCATTTTTGACAATAACACAGCAGGCAGAAACGGAACATTTGCAACCCGGGGTGATAAGACCGCTGTATTTACAAACTGCATCTTCACCAATAATCGGGTTCTCAATGGCGGCGCCATAGCCGTCAACGGAACGTCGGCACTGGGAACGCTGACCGTCATGAACTGCACGATTGTCGACAATACGCTTACCGGCGGCACAGTGGGTGCAATATATACGACGGCCCCTCCCGGCGCTGGCAGCGTGTTTGAAGTTACCAACTGCATTCTCTGGGGCAATGGCGGCACTGAGATAGACAATGGTACAACCGGCGCGGGTCTGCCAACCGTCAGCAATACCGATATTGACGATATCTACTATGCGGGCAGCAACGGCAATATCATGGGCGATCCGCTGTTTGTTGGATCAGGCGACTATCACCTGCAGGCAGGTTCCCACTGCATTGACAATGGAACAAGCGCTGGTGCTCCGGCTGATGATCTTGATGGCAACCCGCGACCCCAGGGGCCAGGATATGATATGGGCGTCTACGAATATTGTGCGACGATCTACTATAGCGATGCCGACAATGACACTTACGGCAATGCAGCAAGTACCACTCTTGCCTGCACGCAGCCAGTGGGTTATGTGACCAACAGCACCGACTGCGACGACACTAATGGCGCCGTGAATCCGGGCGCAACGGAAGTGTGCAGCAACATGATCGACGACAACTGCAACGGCGTTATGGATGAAAGCGACAACATCACGTATTACCGGGATTTTGATAATGACACCTACGGCGATGCGGCCGCGACAACGCTGGTCTCAAGCTGTTTTTCTATGCCTGCGGGCTATGTGACCGACAATACCGACTGCGACGACAATAAAACAGCTGTAAATCCGGGCGCCACGGAAGTGTGCAACGGTATCGATGACAACTGCATCGATGGTATAGATGAAGGCTTTGTGAGTGAGCCGACCACCTGCGGCCTTGGCGCCTGCGCATCCACTGGCGTGACCTCATGCCTCGGCGTATTGG
>CAYNVA010000485.1:0-4984 GCA_964400575.1 uncultured Thermodesulfobacteriota bacterium
CCGCGCTTGCGCACGTCATCGACCTTGATGCCCAGCGCCTTTGCAAGCTCGGCCTGCTTTTCAGCGCTCTGAGGCACGAACTCGTGCAGGGGCGGGTCAAGCAGCCGGATCGTGACGGGCAGGCCTTCCATGGCTTCTATCGTATTTTTGATATCGCGCTTTACAAAGACGGAGAGCTCATTGAGTGCTTTGCGGCGCTCGGCCTCGGTGGAGCTCAAGATCATCTTCCGGAGCAGGAACAGGGGCTTGTCAGCGCCAACGCCGTAGAACATATGCTCGGTGCGGAAAAGACCGATACCTTCAGCGCCGAAAGCGCGGGCGATTTTAGCGTCAGCCGGGGTGTCGGCATTGGTGCGCACGCCCAGCGTGCGGTACTTGTCGACAATCTGCATGAACTTCTTGAAGCGGGGATTCTCCGATGCGTCGACCATCGGGAGCCGGCCCTGATAGACCGTGCCCAGCGTACCGTTCAGGGTGATCAAATCGCCCTCCTTGTAGGTGACGCCTTTGACGACCATCTTTTTTGCCGATACCGATGCGTGAATCTCGCCGGCGCCGACAATGCAGCACTTGCCCCAGCCGCGGGCCACAAGGGCCGCGTGTGAGGTCATGCCGCCGCGGGCAGTCAGTACGCCCTGGGCCGCACGCATGCCCTCGATATCTTCGGGATTGGTCTCTTCACGCACGAGAATGACATTTTTACCCTGCTTGTTCATCTTCACCGCATCTTCGGAGGTAAAGACTATATGGCCTGTTGCGCCGCCAGGGCCTGCGGGAAGACCGCGGGTGATAACTTTCGCCTTTTTTTCGGCAGCCGGGTCGACAAAAGGATGCAGAAGCTGGTCAAGATGCGTGGGCTCGACGCGACCGATGGCGGTCTTCTCATCAATGAGTTTTACCGCAAGCATATCCATGGCCATATTGAGTGCTGCGGTTCCCGTGCGCTTGCCATTGCGGCACTGCAGCATGTAGAGCTTGCCTTCCTGTATGGTGAACTCGATGTCCTGCATGTCGGAGTAATGATTCTCAAGCCTTGCCCGGATGGCCATCAAGTTCCTGTAGATGGAGGGCATGGCCTGCTGCAGTGAGGGCAGATGCCTGTTCTGGTCATTTTTCGTCTCATTGTTAAGGGGGTTGGGGGTGCGGATGCCCGCCACAACATCCTCGCCCTGGGCATTGACGAGCCACTCGCCATAAAATTTGTTTTCACCGGTTGCGGGGTTGCGCGTGAAGGCAACGCCTGTGGCCGATGAGTCGCCCATATTGCCGAATACCATGGACTGAACGGTTACCGCAGTGCCCCATTCGTCGGGAATGTTTTCGATACGGCGGTAGGAGATGGCGCGTTTGCCGTTCCAGCTTTTGAATACGGCGCCGACGCCGCCCCAGAGCTGCTTCCACGGATCATCGGGAAATTCTTTCCCGAGCACCTGCTTGACCTTTTTCTTGAAATCGGCAACAAGCTGCTTCAAGTCGGCGGCGGAGAGATCCGTATCGGACTTGCACCCTTTTTTCTTCTTATAGTCACCAAGCATTTCATCCAGCTGCTTGCGGATGCCTTTGCCTTCTTCAGGCTCGATGCCCTCGGCCTTTTCCATGACCACATCGGCATACATCATGATAAGACGGCGGTAGGCGTCATACACAAAGCGCTCATTGCCCGTCTTTTTAATCATGCCGGGAATGGTGACAGATGACAGGCCCACATTGAGCACTGTTTCCATCATGCCGGGCATGGATGAACGGGCCCCTGAGCGGCAGGAAATGAGCAGCGGATTTTTCGGATCGCCGAACCCCATGCCCATGTCTCGCTCGACCTTCTTCAGAGCGGCCTTCACTTCGGCGTCAAGGCTGCCGGCGTATGTGCCGCCTGCCTTGAAATAGTCGACACAGCACTCAGTGGTGATGGTGAACCCTGCGGGCACCGGCAGCCCGATAAGGCACATCTCGGCAAGGTTTGCGCCCTTGCCGCCAAGCAGTTCCTTCATCTGGGCCTTGCCTTCTGCCTTTCCCGAGCCGAAATAGTAAACATATTTTTTCGCCATACACTACATCCTCCTTTTTGCGTGAATTTATTCTGAGGCTATCTTTGAAAAATCGGCAAAGTTAGTAAACAGCGAGTTGATCTCCCCCAGCAGTGCAAGCCTGTTCTGCCGCACCTTCAAATCCTCGGCCATCACAAGGACGCTATCAAAAAATCCGTCAACCGTTTCACGAATGGTGGAGATAAGCCTGAGGGCTTCAAGGTACATTTTCTGAGCCATAAGCTCAAGCACCTTGTCGCGGATTTCGAGATATTTCTGGTAGAGCTTGCGCTCGGCATCATGCTCAAACACCGAGGGGTCGACGCCGGCCTCGGGCCTGCCCGATTTCAGGATATTGACCACGCGCTTGAACGATACGGAGAGGGCTTCGAAGTTGGGGTCCGTCTTCATCTGCTGCAGGGCTTCGATGCGGTTGCAGCTGTCAGTGAGATTGTCGATCCCGAGCGCGAGCACGGCATCAATAACGTCGTAGGACAGCCCCTGCGAGGTGAGCAGGTTTGAAAGCCTGCCGCTGAAGAATGCAAGAACATCATTGTTGATTTCATCTACGGGCCGCGTGATCTTGGCCGCAAGCAACTTCACTGCAGTTGCCACCAGGTCCGCAAGCGAGACAGTATATTTCTTCTGCAGAATGATATTGATGATGCCAAGGCACTGGCGCCGCAGGGCATAGGGGTCGGCGGTTCCGGTGGGCACCAGCCCGATGCCGAAACAGCCGGCTATGGTATCCAGCTTATCGGCGATGCTCACCACGGCCCCGACATCGGTTGCGGGCAGGCCGTCGCCTGCGAACCGGGGCAGGTAATGCTCATAGATTGCCTGGTAAATCGCGTCGGGCTCGCCGGCAAGGCGGGCATACTCGCGGCCCATGATACCCTGCAGCTCAGGAAATTCACCGACCATTTCAGACACGAGGTCTGCCTTGCAGAGATATGCCGCACGCTCGACCTTGGGCTTGATCGTGGGGTTTACAAGGGCTTCGGCCATGTGCACGGCAAGAGCCCGGAACCGCTCCATCTTTTCATAGGACGTGCCCAGCTGCTTCTGATACAGCACGCTTTTCAAGGATTCGGTCATGGCCGCAAGCGACTTTTTCTGGTCTTCGGCAAAAAAGAAACGGGCATCAGACAGGCGCGCGCGCAGAACCCGCTCGTGGCCGTTAATCACTACGGCAGGGTTCACCACATCGGTATTGTTCACGGCGATAAAGTAATTGAGAGGACTGCCCTTGTCGTCGAGCACGGGGAAATATTTCTGGTGCTTCTTCATGGTGGTGACAAGCACCTCTTTGGGCAGCCCGAGATACTCTTTTTCAAAGCTGCACAGCACGGGGAATGGCGCTTCGATGAGAAACGTCACTTCCTGCAGCAGCTTTTCATCGGCATCCGGCACACCGCCCGCCTTTTTGGCAAGCTCGTGCAGCTTCTCGACGATCATTTTTTTTCGCTGGTTCTGATCGATGACCACCCGGGCCTTTTTCAGAGCATCCAGATACGCAGCACTGTCCGTGACCTTGACGGGTGCGGGCGCCATGAACCGGTGCCCGCGCGTGGTGTCGCCGGAGTCGATAGTGCCGTAGGTGAAGGGCACCACTGCATCATTGAAGAGGGCCACGATCCAGTGAATGGGCCGGGCAAAGCGCGTATCCAGATCCCTCCAGCGCATGGACTTGGGGAAGGGCAGCTGGCTCACCACCTTCACAAAAATTTCAGGCAGCAGGCTCTGGGTTGCCACGCCCTTTTCATGCTTTTTTGCGCAGATATACTCGCCTTTGTCCGAGGTGACGATGGTCACATCACCTATGTCGATGCCCTGGCCCTTTGCAAAACCAATGGCAGCCTTTGTGGGTTTGCCGTCTGTATCAAATGCGATATTTTTTGCAGGCCCGAGCTTTTCGATCATCAGGTCGGTCTGAGCCGAAGCAACCCTGGAAGCAATAAGGGCCAAACGCCGCGGCGTGCCGAATGTTTCAATTTCCCTGAACGCGATGCGCCGGGCTGTCAACTCTTTTTCCATCAGTGATTTCAGCGCCGTAAGGGCATCGGGCATAAACGCCGCGGGTATCTCTTCTGTGCCGATCTCAAGCAGTATTTCGTCGGTCATACGGTGGTCCTTATGTCTAGTAGGGGCAGGTTTCAAACCTGCCCCTGAGTTAATTTACCTTCTTTACCAGCGGAAAACCGAGTGCCTCGCGCTGGGCAAGGTATGCCTCGGCCGCGGCTCGGGCAAGGTTTCGCACGCGGGCGATATAGCCCGTGCGCTCGGTAACGCTGATGGCGCCGCGAGCATCAAGCAAATTGAACACGTGTGAGCACTTGAGGCAGTAGTCGTATGCCGGCATCACAAGGCCCTTTGCTATCGTATCTTTAAATTCCTGCTCATACATATTGAAGAGGCTGAACAGCATGGCGGCATTGGAGGTTTCGAAATTATATTTTGAATATTCAACTTCGTTTTGATGATACACATCCCCGTAGGTGATGCCGGGCGCCCACGCAATGTCAAAAACGCTGTTCTTCTGCTGCAGGTACATGGCGATACGCTCGATGCCGTAGGTGATCTCGGCGCACACGGGCTTGAGGTCGATGCCGCCGGCCTGCTGGAAGTAGGTGAACTGGGTGATCTCCATGCCGTCGAGCCACACTTCCCATCCCAGTCCCCAGGCCCCGAGGGTCGGCGATTCCCAGTCGTCCTCCACGAAGCGGATATCATGCTCCAGCGGGTTGATGCTGAGGCTCCGGAGGCTGTCCAGGTAGAGATCCTGAATGTCCATGGGCGAGGGCTTCATGATAACCTGGAACTGGTAGTAATGCTGCAGCCGGTTGGGGTTTTCGCCGTAGCGGCCGTCCTTGGGGCGGCGCGAGGGCTGCACATAGGCCACATTCCATGGCTCAGGACCGAGGCACCGAAGAAAGGTTGCCGGGTGAAATGTGCCGGCG
>CAYNVA010000486.1:0-1597 GCA_964400575.1 uncultured Thermodesulfobacteriota bacterium
GCCGTGTATGCGGCCATGAGCCCGGCGGGCCCGGCTCCTATAATTGCAACATCACAGGTCATGATCGGTTCCTTTCAAGTTCTCAGGGTAATTAATACGTGGTTCATTAATACTGTCTTTTAGAAAAGAAGTCAGAATTCAGTAGTCAGAATCCAGAATAGAAGAAACAGAGGCATCAAGGGGGGCTACTTGTTTTTTTCGGACAATCAGATGCTGAAACGTTTTTGCTGTTTTTTTATACTGACTCCTGGCTTCTGAATTCCGACTTCTATTTTTTCAGGCAGTATGCGAGCAGACCGGGCAGCGCCTGTCCCTGGCGATGGGGATCTTCTGGAATTCCATAATCGTGCCGTCCCAGACAAGCAGCTGCCCCTGCAGGTTGCTGCCGATGCCGGTAAGCCACTTGAGAGCCTCTGCTGCCTGCGCAGTGCCGATGATGCCCGGCGTGACCCCGGCAACCGGGAATACACGGCCCGCTGGCGGCGAGCCCGGGAACATGCAGAACAGGCATGGCGTGTGAGGCGGATGAATAAAAGATATTTGCCCCGCGAGGCCTTCGATGCCGGCATGCACCAGGGGCAGGCCAGTGCGCACGGCAAAGCGGTTCAGCACATGGCGGGTTTCGAAATTGTCCAGGCAGTCAAGCATGATAGCTGCATTGCCTGCAAGGCGCTCGATGGAGTCGTCGTCGATTTTTTCAAACAGCGGCTCCACGGTTACATGGGGGTTCACCCGCCGGAGCGCCCCGGCAGCCCGCAGCGCCTTTTCTTTGCCGATATCGGCCTCGGTATAGAGTATCTGCCTGTTGAGGTTTGAAGCCTCCACAAGCCCGAAGTCGCACAGGCGGATTGTGCCCACGCCTGCCGCGGCAAGGTAGAGCGCTGCCGGGCAGCCAAGCCCGCCGGCGCCTGCGATGAAGACGGTGGTCGAGCGCAGGCGCTGCTGCCCCTGCAGCCCCCAGCCGTTTATAAGCATTTGCCGCAGGTAGCGGCTGCGCTCAGGCTCGGTCAGTCCGGGCGGCGCAGGCTCTGCGATGCGGGTAAAGTAATGGAGTATATCGCCGGCAATCTGTTCAAGTGTTTTGCCGTCGGTATCGATTTCAAAATCCGTCGCAGCATGATAGCGGGGCGTGCGCTCACGCAGCACCTCGTCGATCTCTTCAAGGAATGTTTTGCCCGGCGTGAGGGATGGTCTGCCGGCGCTGTCTTTGATGCGTGCCACTATTGTTTCAGGGCAGGCCTTGAGCCAGAACACAAGGCCGTTTTCCCTTAGGGCCTGCACATTGCCCGGCCGCAGAATCGCCCCGCCGCCGGTGTCCAGTATAACCCGGTCGCGGCCTGCAAGCCCGGCAATACAGGCTGATTCCACATCACGGAAATAATCCCAGCCGCGGGCCTCGACGATTTGGGGAATCGTGCGGCCTTCCTGCCGGGTGATCATGGCGTCAAGGCTCAGGATCTCCCAGCCGAGTTTTTTTGCAAGCAGCCGGGCCACTGCTGATTTGCCCGTGCCGCGATAGCCGGTAAGCACGATGTTCATGATGGTGCGCCCCTCATGTGGAAAATTTTTTCATAAGCACCTCGCGCATCACCTGCGC
>CAYNVA010000487.1:0-6645 GCA_964400575.1 uncultured Thermodesulfobacteriota bacterium
CCTGCGCCTTCCTCAGTGTCCTTTTTCGATCAGGTATCGAAGCGAAAAAATGTCTTCGCTCAAATTTGGCATGTTGAGAATAATATGATGGTCAATAACGCTCGTATGCTTATTCACGACATCAGCCATCCAGGGGTTCCAGTAGTTAAGCTCCCCATTTCGGGGGTTCCAACGCCAGCACCAGTCCCATAGCTTCCAGAGCCTGCCCTGCCTGTCGTACAGCATCTGCTGCTGCAGGGCGAAGGTTTCCCTGTCAACATACCAGATGCGTGAGCCATAGATATAGGATGACTCCCTGTAGGTAATTTTGACGATCCAGACAGGCCGCCGCTCCCACCAGTAGCGCTGGCAGACCCCTCCGTATTTATCGCTGTACTTGATCGGCTTGGGATTGAAAGAGGGGCACAATACCACCGCCTCTCCGAGGAGCTCATAATCAGCCGGGTGCGTTGAAATTTTACTCCAGTAGCCCTTCCAGTCCTCCCAGGTAAGGTCTGAGCCGACCAGCGGGTCCTGCGTGTTTGTGCCGGCCAGGCGCCTGATCCTCCTCATGGACGGCACATAGGAGACAAAAGAGTCTTCAGCACCGCTGTCTTTATAGCGGGTGCGCACTGCTGCGTACCCTTTCAGATCATAGGGATAGAGCGCAAGAATTGAGCCCTTTTCATAAATGTCCTCGAAGCCGGGGATGGACGGAATTGGGTCCAGCTTTATTCGTCCGGCATAATTGTTCCAGTGCAGCTCAATCTTTTCTACGCGCTCGCGTGTGCCATTCCTGCCGTAAAGACCGATAGACATGGGCATGGAGTTGAGATTATCCGCCATGACGGTAAGACGGTCATAGTTGTGGACGACTTGCTGCGCATTTTGAGGATGGGGGAAAGGAATGCCGGCGACCCAGCCGGTGAGATTGCCATGTACATCTATGGAACAGGTAGTGGCATATTTTTTTGAAGCCTCAAGGAAGCCCCGGTCATTCCAGGCATGCGTGGTCGGCACAATAACCATTTCAAGGGGGAAATAGTTATAGCCCGCAAAAACACCCGTGCCGGTCAGACGGTCAACCTCCCAGTCAAATCCGTAGGGAAAAAGCTCCCGAAGCTCTTTCTCATACTTGGCAACATTCTCCGGCGTGATAACCAGCCCGGGCTTGATGCTGGGGGCTTTGGTATCTTTTTCTGCAAGCTGGGGGGCTGTATAGCCGAGAAAAGCTTCCCATTGTCTGCCGAGCTCAACAGCCTCCGGTGAGCTCAGTGTATCTGCCCACTCAATGAAATTCTGATCTTTTGTGCTCGCAGCCCACTCGCGCCACTGTCGCAGCCAAACGGGGTAGTCTTCTGCAATGGCCGGAAAAATTGCAGGGTTACACAGGATAAGCAACCACAAAAAAATAACGACTTTTCTTTTAGAGACGGCCTTCGGCATATTCTCTCCCTTCCTCATAGTGCGCTGCAACCAGGTGAAGTCGGATTCCTCATCATATAAGCAAAGTTGGACGGAATTTTTAAATACTTCTTTATTTTTTTTTATGCAAGCTTTAGAAAAAACTTTTCTCAAGGGCTAAAAGCTTAGCTGTTGACTTATGCCGATATTGGTGCTGAAATGAAAATTATACTATAATCGGTAGGGAGAACTGCAATGCCGCTGAACCAGGAGAAACTGAACACGCTGATCGCGCAGGTCATACAGGATATAGGCGCCACCTTTCACGCGCCACTTGTCAATATAGGTGAAAAGCTCGGCCTGTTCAAGGCCATGGCCGGCAGAGGCGCCATGTCAGCTCAGCAGCTCGCCGAGCTCACCGGCACGGCAGAGCGCTATGTGCAGGAATGGCTCACTGCCATGGCTGCCGGCGGGTATGTTGACTATGATCCCGCAAGCATGGCCTTCTCTCTTTCCCCTGAACAGGCGGCAGCCCTTGCCGACGAGAACGGGCCCCTGTATCTGGCAGGCGCATTCCAGGCGGCAACAGGGGCGATAAAATCGGAGGCGAAAATCACCAGTGCTTTCCTCTCGGGCAAGGGCGTTGGATGGCATGAGCACGATCCTGAACTGTTCAGCGGCGGCGAACGGTTCTATAAGCCCCACTACCGGATGAATCTGGTGAGCGCATGGATACCGGCATTGACCGGCGTTGACGCCCGGCTGCGCAGCGGCGTCCGTGTGGCGGATGTGGGCTGCGGTTTCGGCGCCTCCACGATTATCATGGCCGAGGCTTATCCGCAGTCGACTTTTGTCGGTTACGATTACCACGGGCACTCCATCGTTGAAGCGCGAAAGCGTGCAGTTGCGGCCGGCGTTGCCGACCGCATCCGGTTTGAAGAATGCGCGGCAAAGGACATACCTGAAAAGAATTTTGATTTTATCACCATGTTCGACTGCTATCATGACATGGGTGATCCTGCCGGAGTTGCCCGTCATATGCGCTCCATCATTAATCCCGATGGCACGTGGATGATCGTGGAGCCTTATGCCTCCGATAAGGTTGAAGAAAACCTGAATCCCATCGGCAGGCTTTATTACTGCGCATCAGTTCTGCTGTGCACCTCGGGCGCCCTTGCCCAGGATGCCGAACTCGCCCTTGGCGGCCAGGCAGGCGAGGCGCGGCTGCGCGAAGTCATACATGCAGGCGGATTCACCCGTTTTAAGCGGGCCGCACAAACACCGATGAATCTTATACTTGAAGCGCGACCATAAGCTGTTGACACCGCGCAGTGGCATGCTAAAATCCATCCACCTTAAATAAACACCCTGACACCTGCATATGGGAAAACTTAAAACTATTTACACCTGCTCGTTCTGCGGCTTTCAGTCGCCCAAATGGCTGGGCAAATGCCCGGACTGCGACCAGTGGAACACGTTCTACGAAGAAATGCAGCAGCCGGCATCAAAGCGCACGCAGTTCGAGTTTGATGCCGGAGCACGGCAGGGCCCGGTATCGCTGCAAAGCATCACTACATCAAGTGAAGACCGCGTTGCAACCGGCATCAGCGAGCTCGACCGCGTGCTGGGCGGCGGTCTGGTTCGGGGCGCTGTCATTCTCATCGGCGGAGACCCCGGCATTGGAAAATCAACCCTTGTGCTGCAGGCCCTCACAATCCTTGCCGGCCGCGGCATGAAAGTGCTGTATGTGTCGGGCGAAGAATCGCTGCGGCAGCTGCGGATGCGCGCCGAGCGCCTTGGCTCCCTGCCCGACAACCTCTTCATTCTGGCCGAAACCTCGCTTGAAACCATCATTGAACATATCAGGGAATTCAAGCCTGCGATACTTGTGATTGATTCTGTGCAGACCATCTATACCGGCGAGCTTGAATCGGCGCCGGGAAGCGTCAGCCAGCTTCGGGAGTCATCGGCGCGGCTCATCAGCCTTTCCAAGCAAACCGACACGGCTACTTTTCTCGTCGGCCATGTGACCAAGGAGGGCGCCATAGCAGGGCCCCGCGTGCTTGAGCACATGGTCGACACCGTGCTCTACTTTGAAGGCGACCGGGGCCATTCCTACCGCATTCTCAGGGCTGTCAAAAACCGCTTCGGTTCAACCGATGAAATCGGTGTTTTTGAAATGGGGTCGGCCGGCCTCATGGAGGTCGCAAGCCCCTCAGAGCTTTTCATCTCAGAGCGGCCAGAAAATGCGCCCGGCTCAACCGTTGTGCCGAGCATCGAAGGCACGCGGCCGATTCTTGTCGAGGTGCAGGCGCTTACCGCGCCGACCCCTCTTGCCATGCCCCGGCGCACTGCCATCGGCATTGATCAGAACCGGACTTCCGTGCTTGTGGCCGTGCTTGAAAAAAAGCTTGGCATGACGCTGTTCAACCAGGATATATTTCTTAATGTTGCCGGCGGCATCAGGTTGAACGAGCCGGGAGTTGATCTGGGCATCATAACCTCCATCGTTTCAAGCAAACTTGAAAAGCCCCTGCCTGCCCATACGGTTGTCTGCGGCGAGGTGGGCCTTACCGGCGAAGTGCGCGCCATAAGCCAGATAACACCCCGCATTAAGGAGGCCGAGCGCCTGGGGTTTTCACAGTGCATTCTGCCGGAAAAAAACTTGAAGGGCCGGCCCGGCTCATCAAAAATGAAGCTTATAGGCGTCCAGTCCATAAAAGAAGCAATCGAGCATCTGTTTAAAAAATAGCCTTTTGGCCAAAATTTGTTGGGCATATGATAGAAGTCAGATTTCAGTAGCCAGAATCCAGAAGTTGGAATTTTAGAATTCAGGGGTCAGAAGCCATCATGAAAAAAAAACACCTGTGGCGTTTCAGTATCTGATTGTCTGGTAGAAACAAGTAAACTCCTGGAAGCCTATGGGTCTTCTATTCTGACTTCTGACTTCTTTTTTAAAGAACCTTAAACATACATAAAAACTATTAGAAATACCCACAGATAGTGTTGTGGAATCAAAAAAAAGAAGGGGTAGAGCAGTCATGTCCATAATCGCCCGTGCAGGATATCCGGTCATCGGAACCATCGCAAGTATTGCAGCCGTTTTGATGCTACTCTCATTTTTCACCGCAGGCTCTGTGCAGACTCTTTGCCGCTGCCTTGCTGCCCTTGGCATCTTTTTCTTTCTCTTTTCACTGTATTTTTTTCGTGACCCCGAGCGCATCATACCCACAGCCCCCGAACTTCTGCTGGCGCCGGCCGATGGCACCATCATCGATATCTCTGAAATCGATGAGCCGGTGTATCTCAAAACACGGGCCAAACGGATAAGCATTTTCATGTCGGTCTTCAATGTGCATGTCAACCGCGCCCCCATGGACGGCACGGTGGAATTTCTGCAATACAATCCCGGCACATTCATCTCGGCGTTCAAAGACAAGGCATCGGATGAAAATGAAAGCATTTTTGCGGGTATCAAAGGGAAGAACGGGAAGGTTCGAATTTCAGTAAAATTTATAGCTGGCCTGATTGCGCGGCGGATTGTATTCTACAAGCAGCTACACGATACAATCACGCAGGGTGAGCGCATTAATATGATACGCTTCGGCTCCCGCGTGAATATTTTCTGCCCGGTCGATTCACTCATCAATGTAAAAAAAGGCGATGCAGTAACGGCCGGACTGACCGTTATCGCCGTTCTTAAGCAAGGTGCGTGAACGTAACGCGTTTCTTGCGGCGATCCTTGTTTTCAATCTGGCCGATGGTATAGGCCTCCTGCTGCATGGCCTTGAGCCGCTGCAGAACATCTTCCTCCTGTGCTGGCGGAACCACAAGAACAAGCCCTATGCCGTTATTGAACGTGCGCATCATCTCTTCTTCCTCAACATTGCCCCTGTCTTTCAGAAAATAAAAAATGGGCGGGACCGGCCATGAGCCGGGCCTGAGGTGGGCAAGGCATTCTTTGGGAAGAATACGGGCGATGTTGTCTACCAGGCCGCCTCCCGTGATATGGGCTATGCCCTTTAACTGAAAATCACGTATGAGGTTGAGCACCGCTTTAACGTAAATGCGCGTCGGCTTTAAAAGTTCCTCGCCGACTGTGCAGCCGAGGTCCTGCACATAATCCGTAATCTTGAGATGCAGATTATCAAACATAATGGAGCGGGCAAGGGAGAGCCCATTGCTGTGGACGCCGCTGGACGCGATGCCGATGATCTTGTCGCCAACGGTAATGGTTGATCCGTCGATCACCTTGTCCTTGTCGACAACGCCGACCACGAAGCCGGCCAGGTCATACTCGCCGCCCGGATAAAAAGACGGCATCTCGGCTGTCTCGCCGCCAACCAGTGAGCAGCCCGAATCCCTGCACCCTTCCACCATGCCCTTGACAAGATCCACAAGTATATCATTGTCGATCTTGCCCATGGATATATAATCGAGCATGAACAAAGGCTCGGCGCCCTGCACGATGATATCATTGACGCACATGGCCACAAGGTCGATGCCGACCGTATCGTGCTTGTTCATCATGAAAGCCACTTTCAGCTTTGTGCCGACGCCATCGGTGGAGGCCACGAGCACGGGCTCTTTGTACTTCTGGTGGTTCAGGGCAAAAAGGCTGCCGAAGCCGCCGATGCCCGAAAGCACCTCATGCCGGAAAGTAGGTTTTACCAGCGTTTTCAGCGACTGCACAAAACGGTCGGCCGCATTGATATCAACGCCCGAATCCTTATACGTGTTCTTTTTTTCCATAGCGGTGCATCATCCTGTAATTGTATATAGTGTTCTTAATGTATAGCAGAATGTATTTTAAGAGGGAAGCAAAAAGCACGGCACAGGCAGACTGAGATATTCTTCCATTAATATTTTACGAGCAAGTGAACTCTATATGCCATTTTTGCAAAAAAGGTCAAAACAATCCACGCGGGGCAAAAACGAAAGCATACTGCACCTGTTTAAAACCAAAGCTTATTCTGCCGGATCTGCAGGGTTGAGGATGACAATCGTAGCACCCCAGCCGCCTGCATCTTCTGATGCCGGATAAAAAGCAAGCGCACAGGGCAGACGCTCCAGTATGCGGTGTACCGTCTGGCGCAGAACCCCCCTGCCCTTGCCATGTATGATGCGAACCTGCAGGATGCCTTTCCCGCGGCAGGCCTCCAGATAGTCAGGCACAAGGTCCCTGCAATCTGCAGGCTGAAAGGTATGCAGGTCAAGCACTCCGTCAACAGGTAACCTGAACGGCTTATCAGACTGTTGCAT
>CAYNVA010000488.1:0-8397 GCA_964400575.1 uncultured Thermodesulfobacteriota bacterium
GGGGGAACGCATACACAAGGCGCTCCGCACCATTGCTCAACGGCTTGCGAAAAACTTTTTTTTGCTGAAATCAATCAAAGGGGTGGAGGGTACAGCCTGGGACTTTGTTCAACTTTATTAATGTTCACATCATGCTCAAGGTTTCAATCTGCCGCACGCCGCGAGCGATTATATAGCGCTCAACGGCTATGCGCACCAGTGCGCAATCGGGGCTGTCAAGATAGGTTCGCAGATGTGCATGTCGCTCGAAATGGAGCTTTCTGCAGGCTTCAAACTCAGGCTCTGGCACAGTCAATGCCCTGCCGAGACAGCTCACTGCAATGCCTTCCTTGAAATCGGGCTTGCTAGCCGAGCGGTTGTCGACCATGAGCGACACGCCAGGGTTTTGCAGTATATTATTATATTTGGACGTGCCGCGTGGTGTGGCTATAAGCAGGTAACGCAGGTCATCAGAAGGCGTAAAAGCAACAATAGTGCAGTACGGATACCCCTTGCCCTGCGTGGCAAGAATGCCCAGCGGCTGGGCTGCAAAAAGGCTGCGCACAATGTCGTTCAGGGCTTCTGTAGCGCTCATTGCGATCTCCTTAGCTTTTAGGTTATACGTGGTTTCTCAGCTTCAGCTCAATCGGGTGGGGGTTAAGATAATATTGCTGGCGCAGATACGGCTGACCGTACGTGCGCACATAATGATTGATGAGCGTCACCGGCACCACAAGCGGCACGAGCTCGCGGCGGTAGTTGTCGATGATCTCAAGGAGCTCCTGCTTTTCATCAACGGAAAGATCATTTTTAAAATACCCCATCATGTGCTGCAGCACATTTGTGTGCTTCTTCACCGTGGCCTTCAGCGCAAGGGCCTCCATCAAAAACCCGTGATATGTTGCAAAGGCTTGCGTAATGCCTGCGGCTTTTACCTGCGCAACCAGTTTTCCCATGAGCTGATAGTGCTTCGTGCTGTGGGACATGATGAGCAGCTTGTGCCGCGTGTGAAACTCCACAAGGCCGCCCACGGTTTTTCGCTCCTGCATCGCCTGGCGCAGCCGCCGCAGCACAAATATCCGCTCGATAAAATTTTCCCGCAGCGCAGGATCATGCAGCCTGCCCTCTTCCTCAACGGGCAGCAGCGGAAAATGCTCCATGAAAGCGCGGGCAAACATCCCGACGCCGCTGTGCGTCGGCATGCCCCCCTCGGCGCTGTAAACCTTCACGCGCTCCATGCCGCTGCTGGGAGACCGGCTCTTGAAGATGTACCCGCAGAGGTCCTCAGCCTCAAGCTCACGCACGCGCCTGCGCGCCCAGGCCGTCATCTGATCGGTATAATCCTTTTTTGTTTTAACCGTTAAAAGACGTGGCGCGGAAGGGTCGCCCACCAGCCGCAGCGCCTCACGGGGCACGCTCATGCCGCATTCCACTTCGGGACATACAGGCACATACTCGACATATGCCCCCAGCGTGCGCACAAGAAAATCATCGAGCTTATGCCCGCCGTCGTAGCGCACCGGGTTCCCCATCAGGCATGAGCTGATGCCAAGCCGTATTTTGCCACCGGAATCGCTCATAACGATCACCTCTTCTGTAATTGCACGGGCTGACCGCAGCCAGTTTTTATTGTCTTCAGTTTGTAGGGTGCGCATCGCGCACCATTTTGCACATCATCGGTGCGCGATGCGCACCCTACAATTCATGAACCCTAACCAAATAAAAATATATCATTGAAAATTAATAAAAAACAGCAATACTCTAAAGGTATATTCGTTTAACCTATCTATGGAAGGAGGCCCGATATGAAGCATGGAGCAATGTTCTTATTTTTTACGGCATTAGTGGCATGCCTGACTCTCTCAGCAATTTGCTTGAGCCCGGCCCATGCAGCCCCGCTCAAGGAGGGAGACAAAGCCCCTGACTTCACCCTGAAGCAGCAGGACGGCAAGGACGTGACCCTCTCAAAAGCATGGGAGAAAAAAATCGTTGTGCTCTATTTTTATCCCATGGATGATACGCCGGGCTGCACAAAGGAGGCATGCGCTTTTAGAGACCTGTACCAGGATTTTAAAAATGCCGGCGCCGACGTGCTGGGTATCAGCGTCGACGATGCTGCGTCGCACAAAAAATTTTTAGAAAAGCACAAACTGCCCTTTACCCTTCTTGCCGACCCTGAGAAAAAAGTCACCGAGCTCTATGATGTCAAAAACTTCATCGGCAAGGCAAAGCGTGTCACCTTCGTGATAGATTCAAACGGCATCATCAAAAAAATCTATCCCGATGTGGATGTGAGCACACACGGGCAGGAAGTGCTGGCGTATGTGAAAACGCTTCAGAAAAAATAAATCCAACTGACAGGGAAAGGTCCCGACCGTTCCCTGCGATCACATCCTGCTGCATATTGTTCAAAGAGGCTGAATGAAACAGGCTTATGCCCTTCTGATAGCATGCGCGCTTGCGGCACTGCTGCTTACCGGCACTGCAACCGCGCATGTGCCGTTTATCGAAAAGCAGGACTACAGCTTCGAGCGGCCCTTTGTTATGAAAGGGCCTGTTGACAAATCGATTGCCGTGTATGCCTGGCTTTCAACCGGCAATGATACCGACGCGTACCGGCTGCAGATAACGCAGCCGTCTCGCCTCTACTGCAACGCGATCGTGCCTGTGTGCCCGGCCTATGCGCAATTTCTGCCACGAATGGCAATTGCAGGGCCGGGGCTTGCGCCCCACGATGAGCCCCTTCCCTTTGACCTGCCGGAGGGCTACGGCGCCGTGGTGCTGAAAAACACCCCCCCCGGTGAGCAGCGGCATCAGTTTTATGAACCCTTCGGCGGCAAGCCATATTACGATGCCCCGGCATTTGACCAGACTGTTTCACAGACCGGCATCTGGTATCTCTATGTCTGGGATCCGAGCGGCATGGGCGGTGATTATGTTGCCGTAGTCGGGTACAAAGAGCGCTTTTCACTGACCGATTTTTTCAGGGCCCTCATAAATACCTTCAAAATCCGCTTCAACAGGGAGCTGCACACCGATTGCAGGGACAGCAAGAGCTAGCAGATCATAAACAACCCCCTGATGTGCATTTTTTGTCTTCTGCTGTTTTTGTTGATTTAAGTCAAGGTGCGCGGTACTGTTTTATGGGATATATAAACTAGAGGTAACGCATGTCACATGCCAGTCCGGTGCTGAAAGATTCGTCGGCATGTGGTATAAACAAATAACTGTTTAACCCTTTTATGGAGGACCAGAGTATGTCACGAGCCGATATGTTTGTGAACCCAGTGCGCGAAGACTGGATGACCGATGCGCTCATAGAAAAACTCAAAGCCGTTTCAAAAGACGGCAAGATCACCTGCGCAGCCACCCAGCAGTTTGCACGCGACAACGGCATAACCATGAACAAAATGAAGTCGTTTGTGGACTTTGTGGCCCTGAAGGTGCAAACCTGCCAGCTCGGCTGCTTTTAAAGCAACAGGCCCTACAGAGACCGGCAAGCGCGTTTATAAGGTAAACAATTAACACCATTGCGGAGACAACCGATGGCAACCTCGCTTCGAGACGATCTGCGTGCAGCCATACTGACAAAACTGGCAAAAAAAGAAAACCCCCTGGAAGGATTTTACTGCAACGGGGTAACCCGCGAGTCCATACTTGCAATCCTCATTGCGGGCCGGCACCTGCTGCTTGAAGGCCCTCCGGGTACGGGCAAAACAACGGTGGCGCGCATCATCGCAGCCCTTCTGCCGCCCATGGACACCGTGGCCGACTGCCGCTACAATTGTTATCCGTCTGAGCCCTCATGCCCCGACTGTTCAGGCAAAAAAGCCCACAAAAAAATCAAAGTGCCCGGATCGCACCGCTTCGTCCGCATCCAGGGCTCGCCTGAAATGATGCCCGAAGATCTCATGGGCGATCTTGACCCCGTGCTTGCCATGAAGCTCGGCATTCAGGACCCGCGTGCCTTCACGCCAGGCAAAATCCAGAAGGCCAACCGCAAAATCCTCTTCATCGACGAGCTCAACCGCGTGCCCCAGCGCACGCAGAACACGCTGGTGCAGGTGCTGGAGGAAGGCATTACAACCATTGCCGGGTTTGATCTTACCTCGACGGTCGATACGCTCGTGGTATCAACGGAAAACCCGGAGGAGTATGCGGGGGCAGAGCGCGTGAGCGAAACACTCTCGGACCGGTTCGAGCAGGTGCGCGTGGGGTATCCGTGCTTTGAGGACGAAGTGGAGATTCTCCAGCGCTACGGCAAGTGCATCGAGGGCGTAAAGGCATCGAGGGATATCATCGTTCAGTCGGTGGCCATCAGCAATGCCGCCCGCGGCATGCCCGATGAGCTCGAGCGGCTCCCGAGCGTGCGCGCCACGCTTTCCATCTATGAGCAGTCCCAGGCGCTTGCACGGCTCAAAAACGCCAAGCAGGTGACCAAAGCCGATGTGGAGACAGCGGCCAAGCGCGTGCTTGAAGGCCGGCTGGCAGTCAGCAGCGAGAGCAAATATTATGAAAAGCAGGATTTGCTCATCGAGAAGATCATCGACCAGTCAAAGAAAAAATAATGCCTTCTCTTGTAGAGACAATTCATGAATTGTCTCTACGGTGGAATTATTATTGAAACGGTGCGCACAGCGCAGACTCAAATTTGCATTGATTTTAATGTAGGGGCGGGTTTTATGCCCGCCTGCGGGAGGGGATAAACCCCTCCCCTACAGCATGAAACATTTGGGTGCTTTTGAAATATGCTATGAGAAAAATCTAAGTCTATGACAAGGTGCGCACCGCGCACCAAAATAAAATATGCAATCATCAATCAACCTCACCACATTCGATCTTCGCCGGGCTCTTGAACGGGGCGTGAAGCTGCAGGAGCTTGAAGCGCAGCTTTTGCGGCGCATGAAGCTGCCTGCGCCGCCGCGCACGGCAGTATCGCCGCTCTATCTTTTACAGCAGACCGCGCCCGAGCTTGCCGAGCTTATGCAGCAGTGGATGAGCGGCGAGTGGCAGCCGCCGAAGAAGACAAGCACAAGCGGCATGCCGCTTGTCATGGCGCCCGTAAGCCCCCGGGGCATGGATGTGCCAGCCTATATCAAAGGACTTTCCCGGACTGCGCCCCCGGCTGTCATCGCCGTCGATGCCGCTCCAGCCGAAGTTGGGGCTGCGCTGCATTATGCCTGCTCGCTGCACTACGGCCTGCAGGCGCCCGTGCACGTTGCCACTGCGTACAAGAACCATACCGGGCAGGAGATGGAGTTTCATCCGGGCGATTTTTTATGCGAGCTTGCCGTCTGGTGCCTGCAGAATAAAAAGCCACTCATCCCCATCGGTACGCAGCAGCGCCTTGTGGCCTCGGAATTCCAGTTTATCTACAACCAGATGATTGCCAGTGCGCAGGATGATTTTGCCCGCCAATCGCGGCATGTCAAAAAACCCGCGCAGCTTGAAGCCCTTGCTGCAGGACTTGCGCAGCAGGTTTTCAGCTCCGGCATGAGCGTGAGTGCTGAGCGCGAGGACATCATAGGCCGCGCCTGCTACCTGGGTAGCCGCCTGCTTGATTTGAGCAGGTATCTTGCCGCAACAGACTACAGGCACAAGCCTGTTCTCCTGCTCTATAAAATGCAGCTTTCCCTTGATCTGCCGCCCCTGGCACACATGTTTTTCACCTCCCCTGCGGCCGTTGAAGAAATGTATCAGCCTCTTGACCCGCAGCATAGCTGCACCTACCTCATGCGCACACTGCACGGTGACCGGGAGGCTGCGCCCGTAGAAACGCATTCAGCCCACGGCGCAAAAATGCACAAAGCCATCGAAAAAATACTCGCCGGGCGCATGCAGGAAAAGCTTTCACTTACCGACATCGACAGGCTGTGCTCGCAGGTGGCCCTTGCCGTGCGACGGCATCCGCTGGTTGAGCGGCCCGCAGGCGTGCGCGGAACCCTTGCCATGCGCGAAATAGCCCAGGGGCTGGGCCTGATTCGCGGCGATGTCACCCGCGAAACGCTTGCCAAAGCAGGCTCTGTGGCCCTGTGCCACCGCATCCGCCTGGCCCAGGGAGATGACATTTGCATGGAAAGCCTGCTCAAAAGCATTTTCAGCCGCGCAATCTATGGCATCCCCCTCTTCCCCGAGGATGAAGAGCGCACGCCCGAGCAGCGACGCCCCCTGACGCCCGAAGAGCTGGCGCAAGCCCTGCGGGGGCTTACCGATGCGGCTTTCCGGCAGATGGGCCCGGAAGAAGCCCTGCCGACTTCTGATCCCGGCTTTGCCCAGGATGCCATGAACCATCCGCTGGTGCAGCAGGCCCTGAAGGAGGCCATGGAAAAAGGGCTCATGAATGATTCCTACAACGATTATAAAGACCTGCTGCGCGAGCTTGAAGACCGGGGCCTGCTGGACATGGCGGATGCATCGAGCATGACCCTGAGCCCGGACGGACAGGAGAAGCTCAAAGAGAGCCTGGAGGATGCACTGCGCCGTGGCGAGATTACTCCTGAAGAGCTGGCCGAAGCCCTTAAAAACGCCCGCAGCATGCCCCCGCCTCCCGGCCTGAATGGCGATAAAATGCGCCTGACGCCGCAGGCTGAAACCGAGCTGATTGCCGAGATGATGGATTTTCAGCACCAGGGCCGCTCGGAAAGCACGTCCCTTGAAGACCTCTACGTGCACTATTCCGTGGGGGAAAAGAAAGGCCTTGAGATCGACAAGGAAAAGGTCGATTACGACCGCCTGAAAATCATGGTGCATGAGCTTGAAAAAAAGGGCGTGCTTGCCTTGTCGGGCGAAAAGAAACGGTTCACGCTATCCCATCTCTCCCTTGAGCGCCTGCTGAAGGGGCTCATCCAGCGGCAGAAGGGGCAGGTTCTGGAAAAGCGCGCATTCAAGAAAGAGCTCGAGTCGGACAAGACCGATGTGCGGCGCTACCAGCGGGGCGACGTTTTCAAAAACATATCCATACGCCACACCCTGCGGCGCGTGCTCAGGAAGGGCAAGTCCTTCGATGACATCAACTACACCGACCTGCGCGCTTTTGAAAAGAAGCCGGCAAACCAGCTCGACATTGCCGTGTGCGTCGACATTTCGGCTTCCATGAAGGAAAGCGGCAAGCTGCGGTACGCGAAAATAGCCATTGCCGAACTTGCCCGGGCAGCCACGGACAAAGGCGACCGCATGGGCATCATTGCTTTCTCAAATTTGGGGCAGGTCGTGGTGCCTTTGACCGACAAGTTGACGCCGCTCATGGAGGCCGCCATGACCCTGCGCTCCGAGCAGTACACCAATATTGGCAACGGGCTGCGCGTTGCCCGGCAGATGCTTGAAAAAAACCGCAACAGCAACGGCAAGTTCATTATCCTCATCACCGATGGCGCACCCAATGCCGCCCTGTCCGAAGACAGCCGCGGCGCCGGCTATCATGCCCGGGTGGCGGCTTTTTCGCGCCAGACCAGCATGGAAACCAAGCGCGCCATGGGAACGCAGCATGCGCTGATCGAGGCTGCACGGACACAGCGCAAACACATGAAAATTTCCGTTGTCTATATCAGCCCCGAGGGCAATGCCGACCAGGAGAGCGAGCGCGTTGCCCGCGAAATCGCCCGCATCGGCGGGGGGCGTTTCCACAAAGTGCGCTCCATCGAGCAGCTGCCGCTTGAAGCGCTGCAGACCGTCGGATAGCTGCCCCCTGATCGATAAGCAGCCCACGGCTCACGCGCCCTGCCCACAAAAGCACACCACGAAAAATCAGTTTTTATTGGGCGTATGCCATACACCCCTACGACTTTGAACTTTTTACTACCAAGTCCGATCACAGGGCAGGTTTGAAACCTGCCTCTACATGTTTTTTCCCAATCTTGTCCGCCGCGGCGGATTGAATCTCCACGCTCCGAACTCAAAACTCCGAACTTGATGGCACAGGCACTGCACCCCTACGAACTCAGACCTCCGATTTCCGAACAGTGCCCTTCTTCTTGACTTCTGACTTCTGTCTCGTTGATCGTTGGTTGTTGGTTGTTTAAAACGATAAACGATCAACCATTAACAATAAACAATTTTGGCTTCTGACTCCTGGCTCCTGGCTCCTGACTCCTGACTTCCTGTATTTAAGCGCTTGCGAATTTTTAGCAGCGGCTATACAATGCTGCGAATTTTAAATTTCCCTCGGCACGCGACAAGCACGCACCAGCCATAAACTGCCACTGCACAGATGAAGGGGGTTTCATGAACAAAAAAATCGGTTTTGACAATGACCTGTATCTCAAAGAGCAGGCCGGCGAAATTCTCAAGCGGGTCGACATGTTCGACAATAAGCTGTATCTTGAATTCGGCGGCAAGCTTTTGTTTGACTACCATGCAGCGCGCGTTCTGCCCGGCTTTGACCCGAATGTCAAAATGAAGCTTCTCCAGAGGCTCAAGGAC
>CAYNVA010000489.1:0-2410 GCA_964400575.1 uncultured Thermodesulfobacteriota bacterium
TGCTGGTTTCCCTTACACGGTGACTCAAGACCAATGAAAAGCGGGACGGATTTATTATCCTTCCGGGGAATAACAGGGTACAGCTGTTCCCTTTTATCATCTCCAACCCGGTGAGAGGCATACAATGAAAATCATCCTGTCATGTGTCATTTTGCTGTTTGCGCAGACTGCTTTCTGTGCTGAGGCTGATCTTCAGCTGCATGAGAAAGGCATATGGTCTATTGCCGGTACAGCGGAAAAAAGCATGTGGATTGTTATTCACAACCTGAAAGAGGCGAAAACGACCGGCATCTATCATATTGAGGTCCTTGCCAGAGGCAGCAATGAACCAGCCTGGAAAGTCGCGCATGTAGTCAAACACATGGCAATTACCCAATCCGCATTAGCTGCCTGCGTAGTAAAGCCCTTAAATAAGGGGGCTGTATATCCGGAAACCTTCGATGATGCATATAAAGATTGGCAAAAGCAGAATTCGGGCAAAGGGGGCGCTGTCTGTACATCCAGCCTGGAACAGTGCATGAAGGCGCTCTTGATGCATAACCGGCCTGCTGCACCGGAAGGATCACCTGATCGCCGGCCGTGAGCATCAGGCTGGCCAACACTGAAGACAATCGAAACGGGCGCCACTTATGGGTATTAAGAAAATTACATGCGGCTGCATGATTATTTTATGCGCGGGCTTTCTTTTCAGCGCAACCAGACTGCATGCCTCCGTTGATTCAGCCAGGATTGAAACGGCCATCTCCCTTTCCCGGCAGGCGCTCTTGGAGCAGCGCACTGAACAGGGCTATTGGATCAGCGGTGTTGAAACCAATACCCTGTACACGTCTCTCCAGATACTTCTCTATTTTTACCTTAACCGGCAGGACCAGGCAAAGGAGAATATAGCAGGCCTGTGCCGATACCTGCTGAGTGCTCAGGCTCAGGACGGCACCTGGCCGTTTTATGATGGCGGTGCTCCGGACCTCGGTTTAACAGTGCTGAACTATTTTGCCCTGAAGCTGTCAGGCTACGGGCTGGAAGAACCCTGCCTGCAGCGCTCATATCAGTATATCCGCGGCCATGGGGGCGCTGAAGCCATTGACGATATGTATAAAATACTTCTGGCCCTGTTTGATCAGTTTTATTTTACCGCCATTCCCCCTTTTCCCGCTCAGTCGCTTATCTCTATTGCCCCGCAGCTATCCTGGCTTCGCATAATGGTGATCCCGCTTATGGTGGTGGTGCAGGAAAAAGCATTTTATCATCCGCCTGCTCAGGCCTCTCTTGCCGAACTGTTTATAAGCAGAGCAGGCGGCATGCGTATTTCACCGGAGCCCGAATTTGTGTCATTGCTGCAGAGCGCAGCCGCAGAGGCTGAAAATATTTCAGAAGTGGACAATCACACAGCCTTGCCCTTCAGGCCGGGATATAGAAGATATGCACACTGGCTTCTGGCGCGCCAGAACGCAACAGACGGGCTCTTTTATGACTATATGCCCAACACTTTTTTCGCCTTGCTTTCCCTCAAAGCAATCGAGGATAGCATCAGCAGCGCGCCCGCTATAGACAAAGCGCTTGAGGGGCTGCGCGCCATGCAGGTACATCTGCCCGCAGGACTCTATCAGCCGCCGGCAGATGATGCCATACCATCCACCTATTCAGTCGTGCTTGCGCTGCTGCACTCGGGCCTGTCCCTTGAAGATGAAGCCGTCAAAAAGGGCGTTGATTTTCTCTGGAGCAGGCAGCAGACCAAATACGGCGACTGGATATACCAGACCGGTTTCCCGGTGCGGCCGGGGGGCTGGGGCTTCACCCTTAATTCAGAGACATTTCCCGATACCGATGATACCGCCACCGCCCTGCTGACCCTGCGGACTGCCTACGCAGACAACTGGGAATCGCGCCGGAGCGATTTCAGCCGAGGCCTGCAGTGGCTGCTTGCCATGCAAAACAGGGATGGCGGCTGGGGAACCTGGGATCGCAGCTCACTGTTCACTAAACCGATGAAGGCCGCTGTACCGCCCGTGGTGCTCAATGAAAGCGTGGTAGACCATACCACCCGCGTGCTCAATGCGCTGAGCCGGTTCGGGTATACCGAAGCCAGCAGCTGGCGCGTTGCCCGTGCGGTCAGGTGGTTAGAATCAAAGCAGCTTGAGGATGGGAGCTGGGAAGGCACCTGGTTTGTCGATTATGTCTACCAGACTGCAAATGTACTGGGTGCGCTGGCGCTGGTGCAGGCTGAGCAGCACATTTCCTCAGCTGAAAAATCCCTCGACTATATTTTGGCAAAACAGAACAGCGATGGGGGCTGGGGCGAAAGCCCTGACTCATTCTCCGCCAAACAGTATATTGCCCTGGGCCACAGCAGCCCGACGCAGACCGCTCTGGTGCTTTTCGGCCTGCTGAATTTTTTAAAAGGCGCCGGCTT
>CAYNVA010000490.1:0-2402 GCA_964400575.1 uncultured Thermodesulfobacteriota bacterium
GTGCCCGGCTGTACACATCCCTGCACCTGCAGCATGTCGATCTGCTGGTCGGCAACCAGCCCCTGCCCCCCGAGTGCCTCCCAGAGCTTCTGGCTGGCAAGGGGCATAAACGGCGCAACAAGCACCGAGGATATTTTGAGAGCATCAGCGCAGGCTGCCATGACGGTTGCCAGCCGGCTTTTCTGAGCCGGATCCTTTGCCAGGGCCCATGGCGCGCTCTCGTCAATATACTTGTTGACCATGGACACCAGCTCCCAGATACAGATGAGCGCCTTGTTGAAGGCAAGGGCGTTCATATGCCTGTCGACCTCGGCGATCACGGCACGGGCCTTTTCCTGCAGCCGCTCTTCAGGTACGCCGCCGGGCTCGCCGCTCAGGATTTCGCCGTCGAAATATTTATGCACCATGGAGATAGTGCGGCTTGCAAGGTTGCCGAAATCATTTGCCAGATCGCTGTTGATGCGCCCGATAATGGCCTGCCGCGAATAATCGCCGTCAAGGCCGAAGGGCACTTCCCGCAGCAGAAAATACCGCAGCTGATCAACGCCGTACGCATCGGCAAGCGCGCAGGGGTCCACCACATTGCCCAGCGATTTTGACATCTTTTTCCCTTCGATGGTCCACCACCCGTGAGCAAATACTCTTTTCGGCAGCGGCACACCCGCCGACAGCAGAAAGGCCGGCCAGTACACGGTGTGAAACCGGAGAATATCCTTGCCGATCACATGCACGTCTGCGGGCCAGAAGGCTGCAGCGTCGCCGCCCGCAAAATACCCCAGGGCGGACACATAGTTCAGCAGCGCGTCGAACCAGACATAAAAGATATGCCGGTCATTGCCCGGAATCGGTATGCCCCAGCTGAAGGTGGTCCGGCTGATGCTCAGATCGCGCAGCCCATCTTTAACAAAACTGACGATTTCATTGCGACGCGACGGCGGCTGTATGAAATCAGGGTTTTCAGCATAGAGCTTCAAGAGCGGTTCGGTATAGCGCGAAAGCCTGAAAAAATAGCTTTCCTCCTTGAGCTTTTCAACCGGGCGGCCGCAGTCAGGGCATGTGCCCCCGGCAAGCTGCGTCTCGGTCAAGAAGCTTTCGCAGGGCACACAGTACCAGTCTTCATATGAGCCCAGATAGACATCACCGTTTGCCTCGACCTTTTTAAAAAATTCCAGCACCGCCTCCTTGTGCCTGATTTCCGTGGTGCGGATAAAGTCCGTGTTGGTGACAAGCAGCTTCTCCCACAGGCTGCGGAACCGCTGCACCACGCGATCGGCAAGCTCGATGGGCTGCTCGCCCGCCTCGCCGGCGGCCTTCTCGACTTTCAGGCCATGCTCATCGGTGCCCGTAAGAAAAAAGACGCTATAGCCCTTCATCCGCTTGTAGCGGGCAAGGGCGTCGCAGGCAATGGTGGTGTAGGCATGCCCGATATGGGGCACGTCATTGACATAGTAGATGGGGGTTGTCAGGTAAAACGGTTTCTTCATGTTCGCGCGACCTCACTGCTGACGCACAAGCATTTCGGGCTTGTAATCATCGATGCTCATATCCGTTATCGTGCCGTCTTCAAGCTCCAGGACTAGCTTGTGGGCAATTACATTGACCTGCCGCACTTTGGCCACCCCCTGGGGCGCGGTGATCCGTTTGCCGATTTTCGGCAGCCCCGCTTTCATTTCCACATAGGTGTCATACTCATAGGCCAGGCAGCACATGAGCCTGCCGCAGACACCCGATATCTTCTCCGGATCAAGGGGCAGGCCCTGCTCCTTGGTCATCTTGACCGTCACCGGACAGAACTTCTTGAGAAACCCCGTGCAGCACAGCTCGCGGCCGCAGCAGCCGACACCGCCGGTAATCTGCGCTTCCGTGCGCGCTCCGATCTGGCGCATCTCGATGCGCGCCCGCAGTTCCGAGGCAAGCTCCTTCACCAGAGCCCTGAAATCGACCCTGTTTTCCGCCACAAAGAAAAACACCACCTTGCTGCCGTCGGGCTCAATGGCCACCTCAACAAGCTTCATAGGCAAATCATGCTGAAGAATTTTGCGCTGACAGGCCTTGAAATAATCTTTTTCCATGCGGATATTAAGTTCCTCCTGCCTGATGTCTGCATCCTCAGCCTTGCGCAGAATTTTGGCACAGGCGTTCTTCACCGTATCCGGCAGCAAATGCCGGCAGCAGCCGCGGGGAACCACTGTTCCGAGTACCAGTATGCCCTCGTCTTCAATCATCACCTTATCGCCTTCCTGCAGGTCAAGCTCGCCCGAGTCAGCGTCAAAAGCCTGAAGTTTCTTGCGTAATTTCAGTCCGACAATTATTGCCATATGTATATTGAATCTCCTTATATGCTTGTCAAAAATATTTAAGGTTTTAATACTAGCGGATCATGACAATTCATTTTTGCACCT
>CAYNVA010000491.1:0-3203 GCA_964400575.1 uncultured Thermodesulfobacteriota bacterium
TGTGCTTTTTACCCGGTACGGCAATGCTGCAAACTCCTGGGATGACGCGGCGCAGCCCCTGATTTTTACCATCGGCCCGCTGACCGGCTATTTCCCCCTCATGAGCAAAACAGTCTGCGCATTCAAGTCCCCGTATCATAATCAGTATGCTGAAAGCCACGGGGGCGGGCGCTCGGCTCTGTCGCTGCAGCTTGCAGGACTGGACGGTCTGGTTATTACCGGACGCGCCAAGCGGCCCTCATGCCTGGTGATCGGCTCGCAGCGCTGTGAGATCAAGCAAGTCCCGTACCTCTGGGGAATGGACGTGCAGGCCTGCGGCAAGATGCTCCGGTCTATGTTCCCGGGCTCGGGGCATCGCAGCATACTGCGCATCGGCCCGGCGGGTGAGAGCGGCTCTGCCATGGCCGGCATCAATGTTGACACCTACCGGCACTTTGGCAGGCTTGGCGCTGGCGCGGTCATGGGCGGCAAAAATCTCAAAGCCATTGTCCTTCATGGCGACGCGAATTTTCCCCTCGGCGACAGCCCTGAATATGCAAAACTTTTTCAGGAGGTCTACCGGCAGCTGACCGCCACGGACATGATGCGCAAATATCATGACCTTGGCACGCCTGTGAACGTAGCGGTTTTAAATGAGATCAAGGCACTGCCGTGCCGGAATCTTCAGCACACCAGTGATCCCGACATTCAGGGCATTACCGGCGAGCGTTTTGCCGACGCGGCCCTGCTGCGAAGCGCAGCCTGCGCTGGCTGCCCCGTTGGGTGCATCCATATCGGGTTTGTGCGGGAAAAGTTTATGGCCGAGAATCAGTATCTGTACCGCCAGGTGTCTTACGACCACGAACCGATTTTTGCAGCAGGATCAATGCTCGGCGTGATGGACGGCTTTAGCGTGCTTGGCATTATCGATGTGGCGGAGAAGGCGGGCATTGATATCATGTCCGCGGGCGTGGCCCTTGCCTGGGCGACAGAGGCCACGGAGAAAGGCATAATTTCCGAGAAAGAAACAATCGCGGCCCTGCGCTTTGGTGATGCAGCAGGCTATAAGGAAGCTCTGCGCCATCTGGCAACAGGGGCCAATGAGTTTTACCGGCTGCTGGGGCAGGGCACCATGAAAGCCGCGGCGCGCTACGGCGGTGCGGAGTTTGCCTGTGTGCTGGGGCAGGAAATGGCAGGCTATGCCACGGGCGAGGTGTTTTTTATTTCCCAGGCCCTCGGGTTTCGCAGCTCCCATCTTGATGCCGGGGGGTACAGCTATGACCAGAAGCATACTGATAAAAACGTAGCCGGCGCGATAGAGTTTCTCGAAAATGATGAGCGGGAGCGGGCGCTGCTGACCTCAATGGTGTCCTGCCTGTTTGCCCGCAATGTGTACACCCCCGAACTGCTTGGCCGATGCCTGAACGCTGTGGGCTACCCGGGGCTTGCCGGCTCGATGGATGAAGTCTCCCGCAGCATACAAAAGCTGCGCTGGCGCATGCGCCTGGCAACAGACTTTGATCCTGAAGCAGTGGAGATTCCCGCCCGGTTCTTAGAGATCACGACCTGGAAAGGCAGGCTGGATGCAGAGTACCTCGGTGCACTGAAAAGCGCCTATGCCCGGCGCATCATGGAAATGGGCAACGGCGAACAGCAGGGGGCGAAGCCCTTGTGAACTTTTCGGGGAATTCTTTATATTTGAAAATTTTAGTTGTTAGAAAAAAATAATTTTAATATAAAAACATACATTCGCACCATCTGCTCCCCCCGTATAGTTTGATGTATCATTGCAGGCATTTAGAGGAGACCGCGATGAAGATGTGCATCGGAAAGAAATGGTCGATTGATTTTTCAGGACAAGTATTTTTTATCTGCTGTCTTGTTATCGCGGGCTTTTCTCTTTTGTTTGCCTCAGGATGCTCCAAGGAGCAGAAGACGGGTGCGGCAACCCCTGAGGTCGAAGTCATGACCGTCGTGCAGCAGGATGTGCCCGTGGCCCCCGAATACGTGGCACAGACGCAGAGTTCACGGCAGGTAAATATTCAGGCGCGGGTGAGCGGGTTTCTGGAAAAACGCGTGTACACGGAAGGCGAAATCGTCAATGAGGGCCAAGAGCTTTTTCTGATGGACCAGAAGCCCTTCAAGGTGCAGCTCGATCAGGCCAAGGCTGCGCTTTCCCGGCAGGAAGCAGCCCACAAAACCGCTCGTCAAAATCTCGAGCGCACCAGGCCCCTAGCCGAGCAGAACGCGCTTTCGCAAAAAGACCTCGATGATGCGACGGGCCAGTATGACTCTACCGCCGCCGCTGTTGAGCAGGCTAAAGGGCAGGTCGAGCAGGCAAAGCTGAACCTCTCCTACACGGTCATCGCCTCGCCTGTAAACGGCATTACCAGCGCCGCGCTTCAGCAGGACGGCACCTATATCAACCAGCAGAACAGCCAGCTCACGACCGTGGAGGCCCTGTCGCCCATGTGGGTCAATTTCAGCCTGTCGGAAAACGAGCTGCAGAACTACCGCGACCAGATGGTCAAAGGAACGCTGCGCAGCCCTAAAGATAAAAACTACGACGTTGAAGTCATCCTGGTCGACGGCTCGATATTCCCCCACACCGGCAGGATTACGTTCGCCGCGCCTTCCTATAATTCACAGACCGGCACGTTCCTGCTGCGGGCAAGCGTTGAAAATCCCGACGGCATACTACGGCCAAATCAGTTCGTGCGCGTGCGGCTGAAGGGAGCGGTGCGGCCCGGGGCCATACTGGTGCCGCAGCGCGCGGTTCAGCAGGGATCAAAAGGGCATTTTGTCTGGGTGGTCGACAAGGACGATAAAGCAGAGCCTCGGCCTGTTGTGGTCGGCGACTGGCACGGCACTGACTGGTTCATTACCGAAGGGCTGAAAGCCGGCGAGCGCATTGTTGTCGACGGCGGGCTCACAGTGCGGCCCGGCGTGCCGGTAAAAATAAAAGATCAGAAAAAGGGCGAATCTACAGCCGCTGCAAAGTAATTTTTTTTGGTTGGGTTAAGTCCGAATAGAAATGTTGGGTTTCGTTACTCAATCCAACCTACGCAATTTGCACTATTTTAGTAGAGACAGGTTTCAAACCATTCCTGTCCAAAATACTATTAAATTGGCACTCTAAACAATCTAAGTTATTGATTTTACATGGAGGCATGTTTTTTTTGAAAATAATATCCCAAAACCGATTATGTGCTGTCCAAATTAAA
>CAYNVA010000492.1:0-7698 GCA_964400575.1 uncultured Thermodesulfobacteriota bacterium
GACGTGCTGAATGCCACCTCGGGCCTGGGTGATCCAAAGCCGGGCAAGCATGGCTGCGGCATGATTCATCGCAACGCCCTGGTGCTGGCAACCTCCTATAAGGACATGCCGCGCGCAACAGCGCTGGAATTTTTTAACGAGGGACTTACGCTCTATATACTGGGCGGCCCGGGCGCAAAGATCGCCAATATAAAACGCAATCCGCGCGTGTCGGCCTTTATTTATGAGCAGCCCCTTGATCACCGAAAGACGCAGCCCAGCCTCCAGATATTCGGCGCGGCAGAGCTCATCACCGTGCGTAATAACCCCCGCCTATTCAGGTCCAAGCTGAAAAAGTGGAACCTCGATACGGTTATGCGAAGCCTGCTCACCCCGCTCGTGCGCGAGCAGCATCTGCAGGCAGAGGCTGCCGAGCAGTTTATCGTCAAAAATACCGAGGCATGCAGCTTTATAAAAATTATTCCTGATAAAATAATCCTCAAAGAATATCTGCCTGATTTTTCCATGCGCAGCTGCGAATGGAATAAATAAAGCATATATTGAAAGGTGGCAGACTATGAAACTCTGTATTTCATCAACAGGACAGAACCTTGCGGCAGCCGTTGACCCGCGGTTCGGAAGGGCCCAGCGGTATATAATCATAGATACCGAAACAAAGGCTTTTGAGTGTGTCGAAAATCCGGCGGCAATGGCAGGCGGCGGCGCAGGCACCAAGGCATCCCAGCTGGTCATCAACAAGGGCGTCGAGGCGGTTGTTACCGGCAATATCGGCCCGAATGCCTTTACCGTACTGAATGCCGCAGGCATTAAAATATACATCGGCGTTTCAGGTACGGTCCAGGACGCCCTTGATTTGTTCATCGGAGGGAAACTTCAGCCCGTCGGCGCTCCGTCTGTGGAAGCCCATGCCGGATCCGGCAGCTGCAGCGGCAGGGGAGACTGCCCGTGATTATAGCTGTTGCAAGCGGCAAGGGCGGCACGGGAAAGACGACCGTTGCGGTGAGCCTTGCCCTGTCACTTGACGGGGTGCAGTTTGCCGACTGCGATGTCGAGGAGCCCAATGCCGCTATTTTTTTACAGCCGGCGATTGCCGAGAGAATACCCGTGACGATGCCTGTTCCGGAGATCGATGAAACAAAATGTAGCGGCTGTGGCACATGCGCCGACCTGTGCGCCTATAATGCACTGGTCGTGCTCGGGACGCGGGTGCTGGTATTCCCCCATATGTGCCATGGCTGCGGCGGCTGCACGATCATCTGCCCGGAGCGGGCGATTACGGAAAAGTCCCGGGAGATCGGCAGTATCGAAAAAGGCATGGCCCATTCCATGGCCTTTATGCAGGGCATTCTCAATGTGGGCGATCCCATGGCAACGCCGATTATCAAACAGATGCGCAAGCATCTTGACCGGTCAAAAATTGTCATTCTCGACTCGCCGCCGGGAACCTCATGCCCGGTGATCGAAACCGTGCGCGCAAGCGACTTCTGTATTCTGGTCACCGAGCCCACACCGTTTGGCCTGCATGACCTGCAGCTGGCGGTTGCAACGGTGCGTGAGCTGCAGGTGCCGTTTGGTGTGATTATCAATAGCGCCGGTATCGGCGATGATGCTGTTGAGACGTATTGCCACGAGGCGGCTATACCGCTTTTGATGAAAATCCCCTGGGAACGCCGCATTGCCGAAGGGTATTCCCGGGGCGAGCCCATCGTGTCCGTCATGCCGGAGCTGAAGCAGGCATTTTTGAATCTGTATGCAACGATTGCCGCAGCCTGCGGCTCATTATAATTCACCCTCAAGGAGACAGCATTATGAACGAAACGGAAAATAAAAAATCACTGCTGGCCAACCACATCCATAAAAATACCATGTCCCGCGAGGAGCTGGAAAAGGAGATACTCGCGTTTCTTGATGATGCGAGCTCCAAGGGCGGCACGACCGACAAGCCCGGCTGTCCGCTCAAGCACGGCCTTGCCAGCGTGCTGTGCACGGTTCATGACGGCGTTCCGCGCGCTACGCCCATAGATTTTTTTATCGACGGCATGACGCTGTGGCTGGCCGGGGAGCCGGGCCTGAAGATCCGCAATATCCGCTCCAATTCGCAGGTGGCCGTGGGCATCTATCACCCCATGGACCACAGCGTTCTCAACCGCAGCCTTCAGATAAACGGCACGGCAACGCTCATACCCTATGCCGGACATCAGCAGGAGTTTATTGAGCGGCTTAAAATCATGGGAGTCTATGCTGCGGCTTCGAAGATCATGGGTGAAATGTTCGAGGCCCAGGGAAAAGGGCTCGGTAATTTTGGTGAAGAAATCATTAATGCCCTGAGACGCTTCAATCTTATAAAAATTGAGCCCTATGAGATCACCTATCTGCGGATTCATCCGACCGAAGGCACGGTGAAAAATATCTGGAAAAAGACTCCGGCGGAGGCCTGATGCGCCAGATTACCATTATAAGCGGCAAGGGTGGAACCGGCAAAACGACCATAACGGCAGCCCTCTCCTATCTTGCGGAGAAGGCTGTGCTTGCCGACTGCGATGTGGACGCCGCCGACCTCCATATTCTGCTTGATCCGGCTGTTCAGAGGACAGAAGAGTTCTCAGGGGGCAAAACCGCGGTCATTCAGAAATCTCTGTGCACGCAGTGCGGCGCCTGCCGGGAGCTGTGCCGGTTTGATGCAATCCATGGGCTTGAAATCGACCCGGTCTCCTGCGAAGGCTGCGGGGTGTGCGCAGCCCTGTGCCCCGAGAAAGCGATTACCATGGTAAACAAGCTTTCCGGCCACTGGTTTGTGTCGGATACCCGCAACGGTCCCATGGTGCATGCTCGCCTGGGCATTGCTGAAGATAATTCAGGCAAGCTTGTCAGCATGGTGCGGCAGGAGGCGCGGCGGGTTGCAGAAGAAAAAAACCTTGAGTATGTCATTATTGACGGCCCGCCGGGTATCGGCTGTCCGGTTATTGCCTCAATCACCGGCGTTGATCTGGTGCTGGTGGTTACCGAGCCCACGCTTTCAGGTCTGCATGATCTCAAGCGCGTGCTGGAGACAGCCGGGCATTTCAATATCCCTGCCGCCGTGTGCATCAATAAGTTCGACATTAATCCCGAGAACACGCGAGTCATAGAAGGATTTTGTGCGCAGCAGGCGGTCCGGGTTTTGAGCAAGGTGCCCTATGACCGAAGCGTTGTCGCCGCACTGATGCAAAAAAATACGGTGTTTGAATACCCCTGCGGCGAGGTGTCGGCGGAAATCACCAGGATGTGGGGTGCGTTACGCGATATGCTCGATGAAACCCTATAAGAGGCGCATATGATGTCAGAGGCGGATTATTACGGGCTGCTTGAAATCGAGAAAACCGCCTCGCCGGAGGAAATCAAAAAAGCCTACCGCGAGATGGCTCTGCGGTATCATCCTGATTTGAATTCCGGTGATGAAGCAGAAGAGCAGTTTAAAAAAATAAATCAGGCTTATTCAGTGCTGGCTGATCCGGAGCAAAGGCAGCTCTATGATCTATACGGAACAGTACCACGCGGACAGCCCTATCAGCAAACGGCACATCAGGGCAGACAGTTTGGCGGCTGTATGGGCAAACACAGAGGCATGGGCCGCGGCGGCTGCGGCGGCATGTGGATATGGCAGGAGATACTGCGAAAACGATGAAGCTTATCGGGTTTATAACAGACAACACTACAGGGCTTGATGGTCTTTTTAAAGAGCGGATACCTTTGCATTGCCATTCCCTGAATTTCTGGTGCAGGGTATGATGCGGTTCTGAATGCGAGAGCGGCGAGCATGAAAAAATTTTTATATGGACCGGTGCCCTCACGACGGCTTGGCCGTTCACTGGGCATAGATGTGGTTGCCTACAAAACATGCACCTATGACTGCATCTACTGCCATCTGGGCCGCACGACGAACAAAACGCTTGAAAGAAAAGAATACGTCTCGTTCAGCAGCATTGCTGATGAGTTGGAACACAATCGGGATATGCTGGATTCAGCCGACTATATTACCATAGCCGGTTCAGGCGAACCCACGCTGTATTCACGGCTCGGGGATCTCATAGCTTGCATAAAGGAGAACACCCGGACACCGCTAGCGGTGATCACCAACAGCTCACTGCTATGGGATACGACGGTTCAGAGAGAGTTAAAAAATGCCGATGTTGTTATTCCATCCCTTGATGCCGGGGATGCAGTGCTGTTTGACCATATCAACAGGCCGCTGCACGATATTTCATTTGAACGGATGGTGGGCGGTCTGGTCGAGTTTCGCAGGATTTTTAAAAATAAGCTGTGGCTTGAAGTTTTGCTTGTCGGTGGCTTTACAGCCGTTGTATCTGAGGTGGAAAAGATAGCAGAACGTATCAGGGAAATAAGACCCGATAAGGTACAGGTCAATACCGTTGTCTGGCCGCCGTCGGAGGCATTTGCCTATACTGTTTCGCCCGCACATTTAAAAAATATGGCTTGTCTTCTCGGGAACAATGCAGAGGTGATTGCAGAGTTTTCCAGCGGCGGAAGCGCGCAGCCTTTATCCGGCGCACATGAAGATATTTTAACTATGCTGCAACGAAGACCCTGTACGATTGAGGACATCGTTGCGGGCCTTGGCCTCAACTGGAATATCGTCGTCAAACAGATGTCTCAGCTTGTCAAAACAAATGCAGTGCGCGCGCAATCAATGCACGGCAGCACTTTTTTTGTTGCCCGTAAAGATACCGGTAAAGGCTCAGGCACAGGTGAACATCATTAACGCTCTCAAGGATAAGGGCGAAAAATGAGCGTAACTCCGCAAAAAGTTTTTTTTACAAAAGGTTCAGGCACGCACAAGGATGAGCTGCGGTCCTTTGAGCTTGCCCTTCGGGATGCGGGCATCGAGAAGCAGAACCTGGTGCCGGTTTCAAGTATCCTGCCGCCGGGCTGCAAAATAATCTCTAAGGCGCAGGGGCTGCAAAATCTCAGCGACGGCGAAATCACTTTTACCGTTATCAGCAGATGCGTCAGCAATGAGCCGTTCCGGCTTATCGCTGCGTCTGTCGGCTGCGCTGTGCCGGCTGATAAAAAAGGGTACGGCTATCTGTCTGAGTTTCACGCCTTCGGCATGACGGAAAAACAGGCCGGCGATCATGCCGAAGATATGGCCGCTGCCATGCTCGCCTCCACGCTGGGCATAGAGTTTGATGAAAATACAAGCTGGGATAAAAAAAAAGAGGTCTACCGGATCAGCAATAAAATTTACAAAACAACAGAAATAACCCAGTCCGCTATTGTCTCAACGCGGGGCTATACGACCGTGCTTGCGGCTGCTGTGTTTATTTTATAGTATGAACGGACAGCTCTCATAATAAAGGCGGCAAACGTGAAACTCGAATTTTCTTCCATCGGCATTATACATTCACCCTATACTGAGCCTGCCGGGGTTCCTATTCAGGGTGTGTTCGCAAATGGCGTTACCGGCACGGTCGAGGTGTTTCCGGAATTCGCCGAGGGGCTTACCGATCTTGACGGCTTTTCGCACATAATGTTGCTGTACCGCTTTCACCGCGTGCAAAGTTATACCCTCATGTGCCGGCCTTTTCTTGATGTTCAGGACCGCGGTGTGTTTGCAACCCGTGCGCCCCGAAGGCCCAATCCTATTGGGATCTCAGTGGTGGAACTCTTGGGCATTGACGGCTGCACCCTGGCCATCGGCGGCGTTGATATTGTCGACGGCACGCCCCTTATTGATATTAAGCCCTATGTGCCGGATTTCGACGTGCAGCCGCAGGTAAGAACAGGCTGGTATGCCAATGCCGGCAACAAAAAGCAGACGGTGGCCGATGACCGTTTTGTGCATACGGAAGAAAAAAAATGAAGGGGAAAGAGGGCCATGTTGCTTGATGCATTGAAAACTGCAGCTCTTGAAAAAGCAGGGAATATAAACGTAACCGACGTCAGGATCGGGCTGGGATATACTGCCGTAATGCTCGATACGGGGAGTATCGGCCTTGCCTATACGTTTCGCGATAAGGCAGAGTCGGGCTGCTCGGTGTTTCAGGGTAAGCGGCCACTTGCCGGCAGCCCCGTGCACGACATGCTGCAGTACCTGTCATCAGACGACCTGCTTGAGCGCACGCTCGGCCTGGCAGCGGTAAATGCCCTGTTCAATACCACTGATGTCGAATGCAGCCTGCCGGGATCGACGAGCACCGAAGGTGATCTGCTTGATGTGCTTGCGCTCACAAAAGACGACAAGGTAGGTATGGTGGGATTTTTCGGACCCCTGGTGCCGGTCATTAAGCAGCGGGCCGGGGAGCTGATTATTTTTGAGGAAAACATGGCCCGCGCCGACGGCCTCTGCCCGGGAAGCAGGGAAGCCGAGCTCCTGCCATCGTGTTCGGTTGCAATTATAACGGCAACGTCCATTCTCAATAACAGTTTTGAGCCTATCGCGGCAGCCGCAGACAAGTGTCGCATCAAGGCGGTGCTGGGGCCGTCAACCCCGCTGGTGCCCGGCGTTTTCAGGAATTACGGTATAACGCACCTTTCCGGTGTCATCGTTACTGATCCGGCAGCTATTCTGCGCGTAGTCAGCGAGGCCGGTGGCATGCGGTTTTTTAAGGGCGCGACAAAAAAGATAAATCTTGTTCTCAACAATTAAAGGAGGCTTATGAATTATTTTGTGGTGTATATCTCTCCGGCAGGAACCACGAGGCATGCGGCTCAGGTGATAGGCGAGGAGCTTACAGCCCTCGGGAAATCGTGCAGCGCCGTTGATCTGGGCGACAGAGCGGGCAGGGCGGAGCTCAAAAATATTCTCGCCGCTTCGGCCCGTGATGCCTGCCTGTTTATCGGCTCGCCGGTTTATGCTACTCATGCTGTGCCCGCTGTTATGGATTTTATCAAAAGCCTTCCTGTCGACATCGGCTGCTGCAGCGTGCCCTTTGCAACCTGGGGCGCTGTGACCAGCGGCGTCGCGCTTTTTGAAATGGCGGAAGCGCTCGCGGCAAAAGGCTATCCTGCCGTGGCGGCGGCGAAAATAGTGGCTGAGCATTCCCTGCTGTGGCGGTTTGACAATCCTTTGGGCAAAGGCAGGCCCGATGCCGCTGATGACCGCAAGGTGCGGGATATGGTGAAAAAGGTTGCGACCGCTGTTGATGCCGGGGCGGCACAGCATCTGCCGGCGGCTGCTTTGAACTATCAGCCCGAGGCTTTGCAGAAAGTCATGGCCGGTCTGGCACTGAGTGCTGTTAGAAAGGTTCTGCCGCAGATAAGCCTGCAGCGCGATCTTTGCACCCTGTGCGGCGACTGCGTTGCGGCCTGTCCGGCTGAGGCTGTGGAGCTTGCCGACGGCCCTGTTTTCAAAGACTGCTGCATTGCCTGCTACAACTGTTTGCGCGCCTGCCCTGAAAATGCGCTGCAGGCTGATTTTACCCAGATGGCGGCAGGGCTTGCGCAGCGGGTGAAGGATTTTGGGGAAAACTGTGAAACGGTTGTGTATCTGCCCTGAAATATGTCATAAACCAATCGAAAGAATGGTTTTGTTATAATTGTTTTAAAGAAAGCAGAGCGATTGAAAAAGTTTGACCGGGAGGGAATCGGCGTTTCTCGCGGCACCGGCCTTACGCCCGCCATGAAGCTCATGCAGGCTCTCGGAGACATATTCTTTTTTGCCAATGCCGGCAGTGTTATAGATATTCCTTAACCGGTCAA
>CAYNVA010000493.1:0-4359 GCA_964400575.1 uncultured Thermodesulfobacteriota bacterium
TACCAGCTGATGGCCTGCCGGCACGAGGCGCTGCTCCTGGGCTGCCCGCTCTTCAAGCAGGAGCTGCTTAAAGCGAACGGGATCGTCAACGCGCGCCGAGCGCAGGATATCGCCGCAGATGGCCATAAGCTCGGGTATGCCCGCAGCCATGGACTTGCCGCGCATGATAAGCCACGCGGCACCGCTCGCGGAGCCGACAACCGAAGACGTGAAAAGGCTGCACCGCAACCCGCCTGTCGAGCGGCCGATGCGCTGGGAAAGTGAGACAAAATCCTCGCGCGCTGTGCCGGTTTCCAGAAGCAGCCTGCACACAAGCCCGGCATAGGGCAGATACTGCTGCGGCAGCACATGCAGGTTAAGGCCGATGTCAAGATAGAGGATACCGCTGGTGAAAAGGTCGTGATACAGGATGGCGCCACCCGCGCGGCCTGCAACATTTTCGCAGGGGATGAGCCTGTTTGTGCGCTCAAGGTCGGCAAGCCCGAGCCCCGGGATGAGGGCAAGCGCTTCAGGCGGATCGGGCGTTTGCTGCAGGCGCTTGAGCTGGCTGGTATTGTCTACAACTGCCTGCACCTCTGCCTGATTCAGGGCCGCCTTTGCCTGCTTCAGTATATTTTCCTCAGCAGCCTCATTGCGCTCGGCAAGCTCTGCGTCGGGGGTCAGGAGAACTGTGGCGCGATGAGAGTTTTCAAGAAAGTGCTGCCTGATAAGCCGCGAAAAAAGCCCGGGCTCAGCGGCAATCCGCTCTTTAAGAGATGCAAGCGGCGCCTCGAAGGCAAGGGCGTCGCAGGGATCGCCGCCATAGAGCCACACGGTAAGGCTGCGCAGCATAAGCGCAAGGCCGCGGGGAAAACGGCCCGTATTGTTCTCGCGCAGGCGAAATTCGATCGTGTTGATTGCGGCCTCAACAGTGAGCGGGTCAATGCCCTGTCGGGCAATCGTCTCAAGTGCTGACAGAACAAAGGGCTCCACCTCCTCCAGACGCTCAGGCGCAACGCCCTTGAGCCCTGTTGAAAAATACAGCTGCGCAAGCTCGGTTTCAAGCCCGATGCCTGCAAGCCCGTCCCCGAGGCCTGAATCAAGCAACGCCTTCCGGAGCGGCGAAGCCGGCATGCCCAGAAGCGCAAATTCAAGCATGCCCAGCGTCAGCGTCGTCTGCACGTCAACGACCGGCGTTAAAAGCCAGTTCACGGTTACCATGGCCTTACTGCCACCGGGGCCTTCGGCCTTGCCTGCCGGATAGGGCTGCACAAGCCTGCGCGGCTGGGAAATCCGCCCCTGAAGCGCAATTGAAGAATCTGTCTGCTGCGCCCCAAACTGAGAAAGCCAGGTGTCGAGATACCGCAGGCGCTCCTGCGGATCGTCATCGCCGTAGAAATATAGGCGCGCATTTGACGGATGGTAGTGGCGGCGGTGAAACTCGCCAAAGGCCTCGAAGGTCAGCCCGGGAATCTTTCCGGGATCGCCGCCCGAATCAAGGCCGTAGAGCGTGTCAGGGAAAACCGACATCTGGCTGCAGTGGGCCAGCAGGTTTTCGGGCGAAGCGTACGCGCCTTTCATCTCATTGAAAACCACGCCCTTGTAGCTCATGGGGCTGTCAGGCCCGTCAAGCTCATAATGCCAGCCCTCCTGCTCGAAGATAGAACGCGTTATGCGCGGATAGAAAACGGCGTCGAGGTAGACATCAATGAGATTATAAAAATCCTTCAGGTTCTGGCTGGCAACGGGGTAGCAGGTCTTGTCCGGATAGGTGAAGGCGTTGAGGAATGTCTGGAGCGACCCTTTCAGCAGCTCCACAAAAGGCTCCTTCACCGGGTATTTGCGCGAACCGCACAGCACCGAATGCTCAAGGATATGGGCCACACCCGTCGAGTCGTTTGGAGGGGTGCGGAAGGTGATGCCGAACACCTTGTTGGTGTCATCGTTGACAAGGGACAGCAGCTCTGCTCCCGTGGCAGCATGCCTGTACAGAAACGCCCCTGTTTTCAGCTCGCGGACCGGCCTGTCGTGAATCAGCTCAAAACCGTGGCATGCGTTCATGGATAACCTCTGCGGGGTGATGGCCGCCTGCGGGCCGCCGCGTTTACTCGCGCCCGTCCTGCATCGAAAGCCGGTACTTTCTTATCTCGGGAATAATATGAAGAAATGCGTCGAATATGCGCGGGTCGAAATGCATACCACGGTCTTTTATCATGATCTCAAGCGTCTCCTCCTCTGTCAGGGCCGGCCGGTACACGCGCTTGTGCACGAGGGCGTCATAGACATCAAGAATCGCCACCATGCGGGCCGATTCCGGGATCCGCTCGCCGGCAAGGCCGCACGGATAGCCGGTCCCGTTCCACTTCTCATGATGCGAAAGGGCGATGTCGAGGGCCATGTTCAAAAGCGATATGTCCGAGCCGCTCAGAATCTGAGCGGCCATGGTCGTGTGGGTTTTGATGATTTCAAACTCTTGAAATGTCAGCAGACCTTCCTTGAACAGGATCACATCGGGAACGCCGATCTTGCCGATATCGTGCATGCATGCTGCAATGCGTATTTCATCCCATAACCTTTCCTCCCACCCGAGCGCACCGGCCAGCAGATAGCAGTACATGCCCAGGCGGCGGTTGTGCGAGCCTGTTTCCGTGTCGCGGTACTCACAGGCCGAGGTCAGGCGCAGACAGATTTCCTCCTCCCGGCGGTGCACATCGGCAGTGCGCAGCCGCACATCATTTTCAAGCCGGGCTTCATACTGCCTGCTCTGAATGTACAGACGACGTCGCTCAAGGGCATTGACTACGCTGATGGCGATTTCGTTCAGATCAAAAGGCTTGATCACAAAGCCGTAGGCGCCAAGCTGCAGGGCCTTGACAGCTGTCTTGCGGTCATCAACCGCCGTCACCATTATGACGGCCATATCGGGATATTTTTCCTTTATGAGAGCCAGCAGCTCTATGCCCGTTTTCCCGGGCATCATGATATCTGAAATAACCAGCGAAAACGCTCCCTGTTCAAGCTTGCCAAGGGCCTCTTCGGCCGAATAGGAAATGTCGCAGTCATAGCCCTCAGCCTCAAGGCATTTTGCTATGATGTCGCTGATGAGAGGTTCATCATCAACGACTAAAATCATGTCTTTTGCCGCCGGAATAGACACGTACTACCTCGTCGTTCTGCAGTGAAAGAATTGCTGGTTCAAACGGGCATCCCGCCCATCAGGATGCCTTATGTATTATGTCATACCATGGGCCGGAAATTTTTTCAACCAATCAGCGCTACACCAATCAGCGCTACCACCCCCTGATGTGACAGGCTCTTAGAGCATCCTGCATTTTCGGTATCACCGGAGCATATAAATAAAAGTTCCAACGATGCCCCCCATGCTTTCGGCAAACGGCTTTTTTCTTTATCCCTCTTTGTCAAATCCAAAACGGCCAAAGATATCTGCATAGTCCTGCAGTAACTGGTCACGGCTGAGGCCAAACTGCTCCAGTGAATAAGCATGCCTGCTTTCATAGCGGCGGGCTTTTTCTTCCTGCCGCTGGAGCGTCAGCATGAAAGCTGGCGTCATGGCAAGGTTAAAATTTTTATAGATGTCGATGGTTGTCCGGGCAGGCTCGGTCACCAGGGCAGGATAGGTGACAACCTGTTGCAGCTCGGGTGACAGTGCAGCAAGTTGTTCCAGGGGATAACGATAATAATGAGTAATTATTTCCCGTTGTGCGTCAAGCAGGGGGAGCGGGCCCAGGGGTGAAAGTAAAACATGAAAGCAGGTTGACCACATGCTGATTGCCGAAGGAACCGTTTCAAAAGGCGTGCGTACCATACAGAGAAATTTTGCATCAGGAAAAGTTTTAGTGAGCGACTGTATCATGCCCGAAAAAAAAGGGTTTTTTGAGAGGAAATGCTTTTCCCTGCCAAACACATAGAGATGATTTTACACGCAGCGCTTGTAAAAGGCCATAATAGAGGCCTTTTGTTTAGTATCCAATTGCATGTCAAAATAAACAAATGGGCGCAGTAGATCGCCGAAGGGAAACATGGTAATAAGAAACAATGATGAGAAGATGTGGACCAAAACAAATTCATCCTCCTCAGCGGCAAAAATACTGTATTTATGAAAATCTGCCAGGCTGCTGAAAAGGCGTGCTTCTATTTTTACAACAAGCTTTGCGAGTGGGCTCCCGCACACATCATCTAGCGCGCCGAGCATCCTGAAGATCTTTTTCTGGGTCACTGAAGGGGCAAAAATAATCTCCCACATCTTCATGGAAGTAAAGTTTGCAGTATCCTGATTAAGGAGACGATGAAGAAAGGTTGTGCCGCTTCTCTGGACCCCGATAATAAATACCGGCTCGCGTACTGCCTGGCGGGAGTATC
>CAYNVA010000494.1:0-1646 GCA_964400575.1 uncultured Thermodesulfobacteriota bacterium
TTATGATACGGGGACTTGAATGCGCAGACTGTTTTGCTCATGAGGGGGAAATAGCCGGTCAGCGGGCCGATGGTAAAAATCAGGGGCTGCGCCGCGTCATCCCAGGAGTTTGCAGCATTGCCGTACCGGGTAAAAAGCACAGCGGCAAGCCCGCTGCCGCCTGCCACCCTGTCTCTGCCGTCAAGGGTCTCAACTTTCCCCTGACCGGCAGACAGATCAAATATGAGAACTCTGAAATGGTCCCTGCTCATGATGGGCCTCCCGCTGCAGCAGTGTCATCCGGGGCACCTGTTGAAGTCTCAAACATTTCAATGCATGCATGGGGGCAGAAGGAAATGCAGCTGCCGCAGTGGATGCAGACGAAGGGCTCGCCTGCGGGGTCAAGATAAATCGCGTTAACGGGACAGGCTTGTGCGCATGCGCCGCAGCGGGTGCAGAGCTTTTTTTTAACAATAACGCCGCCCCCTTTTCGCTGGATATACGCACCGGTGGGGCAGGCGGCAGCACAGGGGGCCGGATCGCAGGCAAGGCAGATTTGTGCTTCAAAGCCCGTTGACATGCCGCCCGAGGATGCAATGCGGATGCCGGCAGTGTCCCAGGACAGGCGCTTATGCACCATGCGCGCGCAGGCAAGGGAGCATGAATGGCAGCCGATGCAGCGTTCCATACGCGGGGTGGTGAGTCTCTTCATGTGCACATTCTTGTTCAGGGTTCAGGGTTCAGGGTTCAGGGTTCTGCCACTTTTTTTGTTGATTGTTGGTTGTTGTTCGTTGTTCGAATAAAACCATAAACAACGAACCATCAACGACAAACGATGAACAATTTTGACTTCCGGCTTCTGTCTCGTTGATCGTTGGTTGTTGGTTGTTTAAAACGATAAACGATCAACCATTAACAATAAACGATTTTGATTTCTGAATTCTGTATTCTGACTTCTTTTTTGGGCGCGGGCACCGCGCCCCTACTAAAACCCAATGCTGTTTGCAGCTTGCCGTAACATGTCCGCGCTTTTATTAAGCTCTTCGCGCTCCTGCCCCGAAAGATCAGGCCTGAGTGTTGCCACAACCCCTTGAGCGCCAACCACCCGCGGAAGCGACAGGCTTAAACCCTCAAACTCTTTTACTCCGGCCGTCACTGATGAAACGGTAAGCAGTGCGTGCTCGTCATCTCTGACAGCTCTTACAATTCTGGAGAGCCCGGCACCGATCCCGTAATAGGTGGCGCCCTTGCCTTCAATGATACGGTAGGCCGCGCGCCGCACGCCGTCTTCAATGCGCGTTTTCGCATCGCCCGTGAGCGCCCGGCCGGTCTGGCCAGCAAAATCGGCAAGCGGAACTCCTCCCACCGTGGCGCTTGACCAGACCAGCACTTCAGAATCGCCATGCTCGCCCAGCACGTAGCCGTGGACAGAGGCCGGCGCAACGCCGAGATAATCTCCCAGAAGCGCCCGAAAGCGGGCTGTATCAAGAATCGTTCCAGAGCCGATGACCCGGCCGGGGGATATGCCGGCAAGACTTGTGACCACCTGCGTTATTAGATCAACAGGGTTTGAAGCAACAAGCAGAAGCGTTTCCGGCGCATACTGAAGAACCATGGGGATCACTTTACTGAACACCTGCACATTGCGCTCGAGAAGCTGGAGCCGG
>CAYNVA010000495.1:0-2166 GCA_964400575.1 uncultured Thermodesulfobacteriota bacterium
ATATATTTTAACCCGCTCCATGCCGCTGCTTGGCGATTTGCTTTTGAAGATAAAACCGCACAGCTGTTCCTTCTCCAGCTCTTCAACCTTGCCGCGCGCCCAGGTAAGCATCCTCCCGGTATGGTCCTGTCCGCTTTTGACGGTTACCAGTCGCGGCGCATCAGGGCTTCCGACCAGGCGCAGCGCCTCGCGGGGAATGCTGAAGCCGCATTCAACCTCCGGGCAGACGGGCACGTAGGCAACATACTGCCCCAGGGTGTCGGTCAGAAACCGGTCCCAGGCATGCCCGCCGTCATAGCGCACGTTATTGCCGAGCAGGCAGGAGCTTATTCCCAGTTTAATCTTGTCAGGTGCTGACATATAATAAAAAAGTGAATGTCAAAAACCAAAACTCAAATGCCAAACGAATTTCAAATGAATAATGATAAATAAAATTTTGACCTTGAGCTTGCAGATGCAAAACCGCCGAAGTTCTCCAGGGATACTATGCCGGTGAACAGGGCCGTGCCCCGCCTGCCTGCTTTTATAATGCTTTGTGACACGCCAATATACCGTTCTGCAGGATGTGGTTGCGTGTGGTGCCGTGCATAACGTGAAACCTCCCCGTGACGGCTGCGTCACGGCTGATGAATTAATATCTCGCCCAGATACCCGTCAACGCTCACTACGGTATTGTCTTTAAGCTGGCAGGCCCCGGACACTGAGACCACCGCCGGGATGTTATATTCCCGGGCAATGATGGAGCTGTGGGAAAGTATGCCGCCTGATTCTGCAATGATGGCCCCGGCTTTGGTAAACAACGGTGTCCAGCCCACATCAGAATAGGGGATGACCAGAACACTGCCGGTCTCAACCTTGGCAAAATCCTCAATGCCGCGCACCACTTTCACGGCCCCGCGAAAATATCCCCGTGACGTGGGAGTGCCCTTCAGACGGCTGCCGGTATGATTCATAAGCGGCGGCGGGTGGTCGCCGTAAATGATATTGGGCAGGGTCATCTCCCGGCATTCCTGAATCTCGCGCTTGCGCACGGCAATAGCCTCTGCGTGAACCGGATCCATATGACCTTTCTCGATAACGGCTTTTATCTCATCAAGGCAAAGGTAAAAGATGTCATCCCGTGCCGTAAGAAAGCCCTTTGCCGCCCATATATCCGCCAGGGCCAGAAAACAGGTGCGGAACAGGCCGTAGCCGAAGGTGTACAAGAAGCTAACCTCTTCCCGGCAGAGCCTGAAAAAGCGGGCTTTATGATAGAGCGGGCTGAGCAGCATGCGGCGAAGTGCTGATATGCGCAGCTCCTCATAGCAGATATTTCTCGCTGACTGGTTTTCAGCCTGCTGCGAGGTGGTGATTATCCTGAGAATAACGTCCGGTTTTTCCCGCCACGGTGCTGCGGAGAAATCATTGCCGCTGTCGCTTAAATGGCCGAAGCGCTCCAGAAACCGGGTTAATTCCTTCTGCAGAAGCGCGATGCCGGGAAGCGCGCAGAACTCTTTATAGGTGCTGCCGGCAATCTGCTCCTTTAACCCGTCAGAGAGCTGCCTGAACTGCTGGTTCATGACCAGCATATGGATGGCAGGGTCAAACTCTTTCAGCTCTTCCATGTTTTCGGTCAGGTCAAAACTGGTAAAATCAACGCCCAGCTTCTTCAGCTGCCACTTGAGCAGCGCGTTATAGAGGCCCATCAGCAGCTGGACGATAATATTATAGTAGGAGGTCTGCTGTGATAACAGGAAAAGCTTATCTATCTGCTGCATAAGCTCTGCCTCGCTGAGCCGGTCTACGGGAGCGCTGCAGAACGCCTGGTAGTGTGCTTTCATCTCCGGGAAGAGAGCCGGGAACTTCCGGGCATAGCGAATCTTCCCCAGGGTAAAGCGCAGGATGCGCGGCAGGCGCAGCAGCATTTTCGGCGTGAGCCTGAACGAAGGCTTTTCCGCGCCTTCCCGATAAATGCCCATAAGCAGCTCAATGGTTTCAGGAGGAAGCCCCAGGGCGGCAAAGATGCTGCCGATCACGCCCATGTTAAAATAGGCCCGATAATAAAAGGGTTTGGCAAGTGCCTGGGCGTCAATGTCAAGATCACCGATCAGCTCGGAGAGAAATTGTTTCCAGGCGCTGTTGACCATGGGGACGTTAACCGACCAGACCAGAGGCTTGATGATGCCG
>CAYNVA010000496.1:0-3309 GCA_964400575.1 uncultured Thermodesulfobacteriota bacterium
TTGTATCCTGAATGTCGTTCCGAAGCAGATTTCCATAATGCTTGCTAAAAAGAAACAGTTGATACCTTTTGTCATCACCGCACCAAGTGGCAGCGGCGTTCAATTCAAGAAACCCATTAAAATTGACTGGGGTACGAAGGCCATCGATGACATCCTCTTGTACAAGATCAGCGAGAGAACCCTCGCGGGCATTTTGCGTGTAAGTCCGAACAAGATCGAGGTCGGAGAGTTTGAAGTTGTTGTGACCTACGGCAAAAGCAAGACCGAAGAGTGCGGAACGATCGAGGTAAAATAAGCCCCGGTTGTTTCTGCCCGGATGTTTACTGCGATTGCAGTAACGTGATGCAGGCAAAAGGCCAGATGCTTGAGCATCGGGCCTTTTTTTGATATGACCAAATGGGGGAGGTCCATAAATAAGTAAATGAATACTTCACCCAGCAGCCCTGCTCCAGTACAGGCTTGATCTGAAAGCCAATCCCCAGGCCAAAAAGCGCACCAGGAATTGTGGTCAAAGCTTTATCTTAACATTTCCATAAGCTGCTATTTAAAAGAGCCTGCGAAAGGGCACTGTTGCGGGTTGGGCTGAATCGCATCAGGAGCGTTTTCGTTTTTTAACCACGGGCCTGTTGTTGTCTGCCAGGAAATGAAGTATGATAAAACCGGGCAGGCACAGAAGGCCTGCCAGCGCCCAGGCGGGCCGCCGGTTTTTGGCCAGTGCGTAAAAGTAGAGGCCGAAGCTGAGTATGCCTGTTCCGATCACGAGCAGGAGCGCGCCTGCAAATGCCGGGTTCAGATCATCGGTGACCTGCCTGGTTGAAAATACGCCCGCCAGGCCCAGAACCTGGGTGATGATTCCTGCAATGCTCCAGACAAGTGCCCGTGCTTTATACTGTTTAATCATGCCTCCTGACCGAAATCTGTGGGGTATACACGATAGAAGTCAGAATTCAGGAGCCAGAAGTCAGCATGAAAAACATATCGGAAACATTTCAGGATCTGATTGTCTGGAAGAAACAAGTGAACTCCTTGAATCCTATGTGTCTTTTATTCTGAATTCTGACTACTGAATTCCGGCTTCTTTTCTAAAGTACCTTAAACATAAATAGAGACGATTAGAAATACCCACGGATATTGTTGTAGAACCTTAATCATATGAAATGCCGGATGGTCGATTTTGCATGAGGTTGAAACGTAGCAGCACTTTTTGAGTTTGTCAAGCGGACCCGGGGCCAACCATGGACACCAGTCACCTATTTTGTGAACCGGTGCGGCCGGGGCAAAAGAAAGCCGCTTTTTTCAGTGGGTAAAAGCCCCCCTTTTTTGTGGGTGCTTCATAGGGCTTTTGAGGCGCTCTTGTGAAGGTTGCGAAACAGGAAGAAGTTTGTTATAATTTATGTGTAAAATAAAAAAAATAACAAATTTAACCGCTAAAAGTTTTTTATGTATAAAGCCGACGATATAATAAAAAAATTTGGCTTCTCACGGCAGATGCTCCAGCAGCAGTACTCAGATGGAATAATTGAGTCTGAGAGCCAGTACAGCAAGGAAGATATCTTCAGAATTCTTTGCGCCGAGTGCCTTGCTGATTCCGGTGCGAATGTCGCGCAGATAAAAATGATTCTGAGCGCTATTCATCCGTCCCGGCAGCTGAATGTCGGTGTTTATACGCCCCATGACGGCATGCTGACTGTTTTTTTTGTGCCCTTTTCTCATACGGAGCAGCGGCGGCATGCCCTTGATCAAATCTGGAAGCTGCAAAGTAAAAGTCAGGTAACCGTAGTGATAAACTTTGAAAAAATACTGCAGGACATTGAGGCGGCACTGGGCATCAAGTTTGAGATAAAAGGATAACCATGGACGAGATGCGCGGTGAGGAGATGTACCGGGTGGTGTTTGACGCGCTGCCTTCGCTGGTCTTTGTCGTGGATGACGATGTGAGGATCTATGAATGCAATGCGGCAGCCGAAAATCTGCTGGGAGCAAAGAGCGCAGCTGTTTTGAAAAAACGTGCGGGCCAGGTTCTGCACTGCCTGCATGCCGCTGATGTGCCTGAAGGGTGCGGACGAGCCGAGTTCTGCCGGGACTGCGTTATCAGAAATGCCGTTACCGAGGCATTCCGGGGAAACCGCGTTGTGCGGAGCCGGACACGGCTGGAGATACTGAGCGATGGTGCTACGATTGAAATATATGCTCTTATAAGCGCTACGCCCTTCATCTATCACGATAAGCAGCTCGTGCTGCTGGTGGTGGAGGACATCAGTGAACTAGGGGAGCTTCGGCGGCTGATCCCTATTTGTTCCGTGTGCAAGAAGGTGCGTGACGATACGGAATCCTGGCTGCGGCTGGAACATTATTTTAGGGATCGCTGGGATGTCGACTTTACTCATGGCCTGTGCCCGGACTGCCACAAGATCGAGCTTGCCAAACTGAAAGGCCGCATTAAAGACAGGCAAAATTCTACAGAGGATCAGGCGTAGCCATGCCACGGGCCTGCCGGCTTTTCAGAGCAGGCAGGCCGTTCATATTTCAGGCAGAGATATGCCCTTAGCGGCGCGATGCCTGATGTCCGGTCATGGCCCGCACAAGGATATCCGTTCCCCTCCATTTTTTCAGGCGAGCCATATCGATAAATGTTTCAGCCCATGCCATGTGGCGCCTGGCATGGGTTTCCACAAAACTGCCTTCATAGGCGTTTCTGCCCAGTATTCCGGTGTCATAGGGTTTGCCGGCAGTCTGGCTTGCATGCTGCCGTATAGCTCTTCTTTTAGCGCGCACCGTTTTAGATATATCCACAACTTTTGTACCGGGCAGGCCATACACCCCGCCCCATACCGAATAGCCCCAGGCCCGTGGGGCATGTGCCGTACCGGTGAGCGCTCGCAGCGTGATTCGGGTAACCCGGCGGTGGGTCGGGTGACGCTCGAAAGGCGACGGCATATAAATTTCAACAGGTTTGAGGAGGGTAATAATTTTTTTCAGCTGTCGCACAACTTTTGCTTGAGTCGTGCCTGCAAGGTGCCTGCTTGCATGATTGAGAAAAAATGCACCGCTGGCCTTCACGGTTTTCAGAGCTGCAAGAGCCTCGCTGCGGCGCACTGAGCCTATCGTGCAGTCGTTGGACTCAGCTGTCCCTCCGTGGGTGATATAGACGGAAAAAATTTTTTTGCCCTCACCGGCAAGCAAGCGCATGGCGCCGCCCATGCCGATGACATCGTCGTCAGGGTGGGGAGAAATTACCAGTATGGTGCTTGCTTTATCTACAAGCTGTGCAAGATCGTTACCTGTGCCAATGGCGATAAAATCAAATGA
>CAYNVA010000497.1:0-1955 GCA_964400575.1 uncultured Thermodesulfobacteriota bacterium
TACGCCACATTTCCACCTGCTTTTTTCAATTATTTCCTGCACCGCTATCCGATCCCCGAACTGCAGGATGAGGTGATGATAAGAAAGCTTCTTGATTCGCCTGAAAGGATTTACTGCCTTGCAAAAGAAAAAGACTACAGCCAGCTGCCCGAAGACATTAAAAGCATGATAACGGTGCTGGACAAGGAAACTATCGGCCACAAAATTTTTTATCTGCTGGTCAACAGGCCAAGGCACGCAACACCGTGAGGGCGCGTGCCCCAAAAGCCAAAACCCGTATTGCCATACAAGGCTGACTCCTGTATACTGTCAGCCTTTTTACATGCCGGATAAAGAGTCTATGTTTCAAGTGAAAGGAGTCTTCAATGTCTGAAGTCGTTCGCTACGACAATCTCATGCAGTACCTGCTGCGCAAAAACGGCAACTACCTGTTCAAGGTGCCGTTCCGGGGCGGCTGGGCAGTGCTCAAAAACTACCAGGGCTCGCGCAGCCAGTTCGCCTACATGAAAAAAAGCGTCACCAATATCCTCTACTACAATCAGACCTCGTTCATGCCCAGGGGGCGGATTACAACCGAGCTTGCCTGCATGCGCCTGTGGCGCGAGGCGGGCGTCCGGGTGTTTGACATTTATGACGGCGTGATCGTGGATGGGCTTCAGGAGGGGTTCTACGCCATGTTCGAGTATGTGGACCGGCCCCGCTTTGCCATTTATTTCGCCGACAAGAGCGTGCCCCTTGAAGAAAAGCTTGCGGTCTGGCGCAGGTTTCTGCCGGTCTGGCACCGGCGGCTAGCCCTTGCAATCGAGCGCCGCGAGGCGCGCCTTATTCATGAAAACGGCGATATGAAGCATGTGATGATCATGCCCGACGGCGGGTTTCTGTTTTTTGATTTTGAAATGGCCTACCGCTCCCCCAACCGCGTGCCCGAATTCGTGGCACATGAAATACTTGCCTATCTCAAATCGCTGTGCAAAACCGTCGGGCGCGACCAGTGGCCAATTTTTATGAAGGAGACTGTCCAGCATTTTCCCGACCGAAAGCTGCTGCGCAGCGCCTATGAGTTCCAGTTCGAGCATGCCAACCCGTTCATGCGCCTGGCCCGGTTTCTTGACCGTACGCTGCGCCTGAAAAACAGGAAATATTTTTCAAAATATAATGTGGCGCGCCGCCTGCGCGATAGCATCGATGCAGCCTGAAAGCCAGCAGCCGAAAAACTACACCACGTTTCTGGGCATGAAGGCAGAAGTGCTTGCCATGAGCAAACGGGGCGATGGAAGCCACCGCGTGCTCAAGATCGACTACCGGGGTGAGCCTGCCGTTGTGAAATGCTACGGCCTGAAGGGAAGCCGTTTGCAGGCCCTGTCGCGCCAGTTCGGCTCGCGGCTGCTGCTGGGGAAGTCGACCTATACGGCCCGGGGCCGCCAGAACACCGAGCGGGCGGTGCTTGAGCTGTGGCAGCGTGAAGGATTTGATGTACCACGGGTGCTTGATATCCCCGAGCTTGCCGGGGCCGGGCAGCCCTGCCTTGCCATGCAGTGGGTTCCGGGAGAGCTCATGTCAAAGCTCATCCGCGCAGAGGATGTGCCGCTTGTCCGGAAAAAAGAGCTGGTGGCGCGTTTTGCCGAAACCGCCGGCCGCCGCCACGGCCGAGCCATCGAGCTCACTGAGCCGGGCCTTATCTTCAAGCACCCCACCTTCAGCCATATCATGGTGAGTGGCGACCGGCTCGTGCATTTTGATTTTGAGCAGGCCCTCACCCACAAAAGCGGCATAGAGCGCTATATCCGTCACGAAATCGCCGGGTTCCTGCATGCCCTGCCGCGCGCTGACCGGGAGCTTTTTCTTGATCTGTTCACCGCCTTCAGTACGCACTATCCCGACCGGCAGCGGCTCGACATGGTTATCAGCGAACTGCAGCGCTTCGGCACTGTGCCGCTTGCTGCCTGGCTTGAGCC
>CAYNVA010000498.1:0-10777 GCA_964400575.1 uncultured Thermodesulfobacteriota bacterium
GATTGAAAATGGCGCGTATCTTGGATCTGTCAGTATGCTTCTGAGGCCTGAATCATTTCTGAAAAGCATCGTCGAGCCACGGATTGCAGGTGTGCCTGTTGATATCTGGGCCATGGAACCGGCAGGCAGAATCATCTATGACCCCGATGCTGAGGAGATCGGACGCGTTATTTTTATGGATGATCTTTATAAACCGTATCCCGGCCTACTTGCTGCGGCACACGCTATAGCAGGTTCGCCTGATGGCTCGGCGTCATATGAGTTTTTAGGCAAGGGGCTCAAGGAGAGCGTGAAAAAATATGCCTACTGGAAGACGGTGACGGTTTGCGGCAGGCCGTGGCGTATTATTTTGACCAAGGCTGAAAAGGAGGGCGTCAACGGCAAAAAGACCCTTGAAGAGCTGGGCCTGAAAAGCCTGAATGAGGCGTTCCGTGAATTTGCCGCTCTTGATGAAATGCAGGATAACGTTGCCCTCAAAGACCAGCCCTATCTCATGTCGCTTTTCAAGGAGTTTTATATAAATAACCCCGGGCTGTACAGCGTTCAATGGGTTGATGAGAAATGCGTCGTCCGCTTCGGCTTTCCGCCTGAAAACAGCCTGAGCAATTATAAATTTGATGCTACCCGCGATGCTGCGCAGAGCGGCTTTATGCAGGCTGTTCAGCAGGGCAGGGAGGCTTTTATAGAAACTCCGCTCATGGAAGGCAATATCGGTCAAATGCTGCTGTGCCCGGTTAAGCCGAAAGGCGCATACCGGGGCATGGTGTATTATGTGCGCATAAAGCCCTGAGTTTAGCGGTGCTTATGTCTAAAAGGCGGCTTGCCTGCCACCTTTTTTTTGCTGAAAAATTGACTTTAGGCAGATAATTTCATCATGAACGTGGCAACTGCAGTTGGTAGGGTGCGTACCGCGCACCTGGCGAGGATTTTTTTAAAAAGATGGTGCGCAGTTCTCACTCCACCAACTTATGCTGGTTCGGATCAAATTAAACATCGTGACCATAAGCACAAGGCATCCATTTACAAGAAATAACAGGCCGGATCGAAGGTTGCTATGAAATTACTCAGCTTTGACATCGAAATATCTGATGTTTTTGAGGCAAGGCCAAATGATGATTTTGAAAAATATGCGCCTTTCCATATCTCTGTTGCATCAACGGTTGTGCATGGTGGGGAGGAACGGTTGTGGTATTCGGTAAATAGTGACGGCAACCCACTTCTTAATCTTCAGGGGCATAATGCAAAGGAAATGCTTCTGTATCTGCAACGAATGCAGAATGAAGATTTCATGATATGTGCGTGGAACGGGCTTCAGTTCGATTTGAGGTGGCTGGGATACGCTGCTAATAATCTGGAACTTGCAGCACAAATAGCACTTAAAAGCTATGATCCTATGTTTCAATTTTTCAATCAGTGCGGATTTCCTGTCAGCCTTGCAGCCGTTGGAAGCGCTATGGGAATAAAGGAAAAAAAGTTGATGCATGGTTCTGACGCGCCCGTAAGGTGGCAAGAGGGGCACTATCAGGAAGTAATGGATTATGTCTTGATGGACTCTCGCATAACCAATGAAGTTGTATTTGCGATCACTCAGCGTAAAGAGGTGTGTTGGGTTACGACAAAAAAGTCTATAAAAAATGTTCCAATGCCGAGAATTAAAACGGTTGATGAGGTAATAAATGAGCCGATGGCAGACCAATCATGGATGAATGCGCCTATTCCTAAAAGCCGTTTTTATCGTTGGTTCCCCGATCATCTCAGACCATAAGTTAAATAGGGTGTTAAATAACACTTGATGCACCGGACAAGAAAATCAGCGTAAACAGTTTTATACATTTATTCGGGCAGACGCAAGACACATGACACGTCAGGAAGCGGAAAAGCACCTCAAGCAGACCTTTGGTTTTGACGGGTTTTACGATAACCAGTGGTTGGTGATTGAGAAAATATTGCAGGGCAAGCGGGTTTTGATGATTGAAAAAACCGGCTATGGCAAGTCGCTGTGCTACCAGTTTCCGGCAACGCAGTTTGAGGGCACAACTGTAATCTTTACGCCGCTCATTGCGCTCATGCGCGATCAGGTAAACAAACTACGGGGCTGGGGAGTAAGCGCTGCATGCATCAACTCAAATCAGACCGAAGAAGAAAATACGCAAATTATTGAAGCTGCCCGGCTGAATACAATAAAGATTTTGTATATCGCCCCTGAACGCATGGAGAATGCCGAGTGGCTGCAGACCGCCCGCGAGATGAAGCTTGCAATGGTCGTGGTTGATGAAGCGCACTGCATTTCCGTATGGGGCCATGATTTCAGGCCGGCATTTAGAAGAATTATCAACCTGGTAAATCTGCTGCCGGCGCAGTTTCCTGTGCTGGCAACAACAGCAACTGCCACAAAGCAGGTTGAGAAGGACATACTAACCCAGATAGGCCGGGATATAACCTGTGTGCGCGGAAATCTGGTGCGGAATAACTTTCACCTGCGGGTGGTCAGGGTAACATCGGAAGACGAGAAGATGGTATGGATAGGAGAAAACCTTGAAAAACTGCCCGGCACGGGCATTATTTATACAGGCACGCGGATCAATGCCGAGATTTACGCTAACTGGCTCAAGTATCTCAATATGCATGCCGTGTGGTATCATGGGAGGCTGGAATCAGACAGCCGCAAGGAAATCGAAGAAGGGCTTCTGAATAACACCTATAAATGCGTCGTTTCAACCAATGCCCTTGGCATGGGCATTGATAAGCCCGATATCAGATTTATCATTCACACACAGATGCCGGTGTCACCCGTTCATTATTATCAGGAAATAGGAAGAGCAGGCCGCGACGGCAGTCCCACTATGATAATCCTTTTCTATAACCCGGATGAAGACCAGCGCCTGCCCCGGTCTTTTATTGAAAACGGGAAACCGGCAGCGGCCAAGTATGACAAAGTTCTCGAAGTTCTGAAGCAGGATCGCCTCAGCGAGCGGGAGATCATGCGCAGAACAAACCTCGGGCAGAATCAGATTCGGGTTATTAAGGCAGACCTGCTTGACCAGCAGATAATAAATGAGGTGCAGGAAGGCCGCAGTAAAAAATATGAATACCGTTTTAATGCTCCGGTTTTTGACGGCGCAGCCTACGAAAAATTAAAATCAGCAAAGCTGGGTGATTTTGAGCAGATGCTGCGCTATATTGAAACTGAAGAATGCCGGATGAACTTCCTGTGCCGTTTTCTGGACGATACAGTTGCGGCCCTCTGCGGCAAGTGCGATAATGATACGGGCCGGCACATAAAAGTTTCTGTAAACGAGAAGTGGTTAGGGCAGCTTGAAGAGTTTCGCAATGGGTATTTCCCTGTGCTGGAGACGTCCGTTAAAGGAACCGCACTGGTTAACGGAGTAGCGGCTTCTTATTATGGGTTTTCGAATGTGGGCAGTATCATCCATAAATGCAAATATGAAAACGGCGGCGATTATCCGGAATTTTTGGTAAAGCTGACGGTAAAGGCTTTTCACAAGCAGTACGCGGCTGAGCACTTTGATATGATTATATATACGCCGCCGACCGAATCGGAAGATTTGGTGAAACATTTTGCTGAAAAACTTTCTGAAGCATTGCATATTCCTGTATCGCACGGGCTGAAGAAAACAAAGCCATCAAAGCCGCAGAAGGTGTTTCAAAACGCTGTGCTTAAAAGAGAAAACGTAAAGGATGTTTTTCTATTTGAACCTCCTGATGATATTGCAGGGAAGTCAATTTTGCTTATTGATGATATTTTTGATAGCGGAGCAACGGTCAAAGAGATCGGCCGGTACTTAACCTCTCTTGGCGCGGCAGCAATAGCGCCGGTGGTGATAGCAAAAACCGTGGGAGGCGATACTTAATGCAGCACAGCGAACTGCCCTACTGGATAGCCCTTGCGCATATTCCGCGATGGCCGGCTGAAAAGGTGAACCGGCTCGTGATCCGGATTATCCATGAAAAGTCCTTGAGCCTTGAAGATTTTTTCAGTCTTTCAGACAGGCAGTGGCAGACGGATTTTGAGCTGGGGGCCGGTGATGTTTCCGATCTTCAGCGGGCTAGGAAGGAACTGCCCAATAATTCTTTTCTTGCTGAAGACCTGCTTGCGCAGGGCTTTACTGTTATACCGATCAAATCGCCGCTGTATTCGAAAGCCCTGAAAGAAAATCTCAAAGCAAAATACGCCCCCCCTGTTCTATATGTAAAAGGCAACACGGCGCTTCTGAAGGAAGCTTCCATTGCCATTGTGGGCTCCCGTAATGCTTCGGAGCTTGCGCTTCGGTTTACCGACACCATTGCCAAAAAAGCAGCCGAGGCTCACAAGGTGGTTGTGAGCGGCTTTGCAAAAGGAGTTGATCGGCAGGCTCTTGACAGCGCTTTAGCGCATAACGGAACAAGCATAATAGCCCTCCCTCAGGGTATTATGAACTTTGCAAGCGGCTTTAATGCATATTACCGGCATATTCTAAGCGGCAATGTCCTTGTGCTGAGCACCTTTCACCCTAAAGCCCCGTGGAGCGTCGGCCTTGCAATGGCGCGAAATCCGATCATCTACGGCCTTGCACGGGAAATTTATGTTGCGCAGTCTGGGCCTAAGGGCGGAACCTGGGAAGGAGTTATTGACGGGCTGCGAAAGGGCAGAACAATTTATGTTCGCAGCCCCGAGCAGGGCGAGGACAGCGCCAATCGCCTTTTAATTGGCAAGGGGGCAGTTGCTGTTGATAATAACGGCAGTTTGGTAGTAAGCCACGAGAAGTCCCCGCATGAAGGGCATGCAGCCGAAGAAAGAGTTTCGTATATTGTTGATGAGTTTGATGGCAGAATACTTGTGGCATTAAAGGGCAAAACCCTTACAGCGAAGCAGCTTATAGACAGCACCGGCATTGATTGGACTCCACAAAAGATGTCGAAACACCTTAAAGGGATGCAAGCTCTGGAGGCTGTTGCAAAGACAAAACCGCTAAAATTTAAAATTAAATCTGAAGGCTGTAGACAGCAAGCATTGTTCGGTTAATTTTAAATAAGACAGCTTATCTGGGTTACTCAGGGGACATCCTAAATAAATCAACCACTGCTTACAATGCCGGTCATGAATTCCGCAACGGCAGTGTTGAATGCCTCCACCGCCTCAACCATAAGCACATGCCCGGCGCCTTCGATAACCTGGAACGAAGCATTCGGCAGCGCTGCAGACAGTGCTTCAGGAAGTTCGCGCGGGGTGATAAAGTCGGCGCTGCCCCAAAGTACAAGGGCGGGGATGTTCACTGTGGCAATCCACGGCGTGCTGTCAAAGGCTCCTGCAGCCAGAAGGTCGGCATGCAGCAGCGGTCCGCTCACCTTTTTCAGCATTTCATACCCCTGCCGGATGGGATGCGGAATGTCTGCGCTGTCAAGGTTTTCGACATCAATCCCATTCTCATGCAGTTCCCGGTATGCACTGGAGAGTTTGAATCCGGTGCCGGTAGCGATGAGGATTATGCCATTGAGTTTTTCTGGATAGAGCCGTGCATACTCCTGCACGATTGCCCCGCCGAAGGAGTGGCCTATCAGGAAGAACCTGTCAAGTTCCAGCGCACGCGCAAAGCGGTCGACCCAGCGGGCATAGTCCTCGGCGCTTTCACATGCCGCGCCTTCACTCTCGCCGTGGCCGGGAAGATCCGGGGCGATGATCCGGAACTGCCGGCTGAGCCTGCTTACCTGGTAGCCCCACACCACGCTGTCGGCGCCAGAGCCGTGCAGGCAGATAGCGGCAGGAGAATCAGGAGAGGCCCGCCTGGACATACGGTAGTGCACAGTGCAGTTGTCAATGGCAATAGTCGGCATGATGTATTAAAAAATCACGGGTTCCACAGATACATGAACCGTACGGGCAGGTACGAGGCGAATTCGTTTTCGCCGAAATTGAAAATGCTGAAGCTTGTTTGAGAATAGATATTGTTTTTATAGGCAAACGGGCGATGATAGGTGATAATGCGAGCCTCTTTGAGATCGGTCTCTTTTTTGGTGATATCGATTGCATCATCGAGATAACCGATGTCGTCTATAAGCTGAGCGTCAAGGGCCTGCTTTGCCGTGAAGACGCGTCCGTCGGCAAGGGGTTTCAGCTCATCGAGCGATAACTCTTTGCGGCCCTGCACCACGGCCTCCATGAACTGCATCTGCAGCGAATCGATGATATCCTGTATGATTTTGCGCTCCTCGTCGCTCATGGGCCTGAACGGCGATAGAATGTCTTTCATGTCCCCGGATTTTATGGAATCCTCCTGCACCCCCAGCTTGTCCATAAGCCCCTTGACATTGAACTTCATGGCAATAACGCCGATGCTGCCCGTGACCGTTGTGGGGTGCGCCACGATGGTGTCGGCGGCGCAGGCGATGTAGTAGCCTCCCGAGGCAGCAATGTCCATGAGGGATGCCGTGACATAGGCGCCGGTCTTCTCCTTGTATTTGAGAATCTCTTTATAGATGATGTCGCTTGCCGTGACCGTGCCGCCGGGGCTGTTGATTTTGAGGATGACTGCCTTGATGCGGTCGTCCCCGGCAGCCTGGTTAAGTTCCTCTTTCACCCGGGCTACCATATCGGGGCCTGCATCAAGGTCGGCAAAAGAGCGCTTTTTTTCAGAGGATATGATGCCAGAAATATCGATGAGCAGTATCTTGTTACGGCCTTCGCCCTCAAGCACCTTTTCTTCCAGGGGCTGTGTTCTTTGCGAGAGCGGTATTGAAATAAACGCGCATCCCTGAAGCATGCAAACAGCAAGCAGGCAGCTCAAAACAATTCGAAGATTCATGGCAAGGCTCCCCTTTGATTGATGGTGCAGTAAAATTATTTAAATTTTCAACAAACATAAATTTTTTCACAATAAAGGTCAAGCAAACACTGCATTGATTTTCAGGGTTCAGGAAAACGGCCTTGAGCAAAAAGGCAATCATTGTTATAGTAGCATGATTCAGGGTACAGGGAGCCCGGGGATAAGGACAGGAAGCATTATGGTGAAAAGTGAAAGCTGGGTAATCGACATCGACCGGATCGGCTATAACGAGGCTTTTGAGCTGCAGAAAAAGCTGGTTGATGCCCGCGGCAGGGATGAAATAAAGGATACGTTTATTCTTCTGCAGCACTCGCCGGTATTTACGGCAAACCGGGAAGCCACATTCAAAAATATTCTTGCGCCGCAGGAAATTCTGGCCGAAGAGGGCATTGAAGTGTGCAAAACCGACCGCGGCGGCGACGTGACGTATCACGGGCCGGGCCAGATCACCGGCTATATCATTCTTGACCTGAAGCGGCACGGCAAAGATTTGCATGCCTATATCCGCAATGTTGAGCAGCTTCTTATCAATACCCTGGCCGAGTATGGCATAGCTTCCGGCCGCGACCCCAGGCACCCCGGCGTCTGGGTAGGCAGTGAAAAAATTGCAGCCATCGGCATAGCTGTCAAAAGCGGCTGGATAACCATGCACGGGTTCGCCCTGAACGTGCACCCCAACATGAATCATTATAAAATGATCATTGCCTGCGGCATCGCAGACAAGGGCGTTACCTGCATGAATGCGGTGCTGGGCCGCGAGGTCGATATTGAGGATGTGAAGCGGCGCCTGATCGTTCAGTACGCTAAAATATTTTCATCCGCGCCGAAAAAGATATCGCTGGAGGAACTGCCGTGGTCATAACAAAAAAGCCTGAATGGATACGCGTCAAAGGGGTTGACGAGCGCGTTTTAAACGAGATGAAAGCCCTGCTGGACCGCTACCACCTGCACACGGTGTGCGAAAGCGCCGTGTGCCCGAACATGGGCAGCTGCTTCAAGGCGGGCACGGCTACCTTTATGATACTTGGGAATATATGCACCCGCAACTGCGCTTTCTGCGGGGTCGCAACCGGCAAGCCCCTTGATCCTGACCCTGCAGAGCCTGAAAATGTAGCGCGCGCGGCCAGGGATCTCAATCTGAAGCACGTGGTCATTACCTCGGTTACGCGCGATGATCTGCCCGACGGCGGAGCAGGGCAGTTTGCAAAAACCATTGCGGCCATTAACCGCATACTGCCCGGGGCAACTACGGATGTGCTCATACCCGATCTGAAGGCATCAATTGACAATTTGAAAATAGTGATTGATGCCCGGCCCGACATACTGGCCCATAACCTTGAAACCGTGCCGCGCCTGTACCTGACCATGCGGCAGGGCGCTAGCTTTGAAAACTCGCTGCAGGTGCTTGCAAACTCCAAAAAACTTAATCCGGAAGTCTGCACCAAGTCCGGCATCATGCTGGGCGTGGGCGAAAAGCGCGATGAGGTTATCGGGGTTATGCGCGACCTGCGCAGCGTGGGCTGCGATTTTCTGACGCTTGGGCAGTACCTGCGGCCGGCGGCTAAAAACCTCGAGGTAACGGAGTTCATAACGCCTGAGGCCTTTGAAGCGTACCGCGTGCTGGGCTACGGGATGGGGTTCCGGTATGTGGCGTCGTCGCCTTTCGTGCGCAGCTCATTTCATGCCGAGGAGGCGCTCAAAGCCATAGGGCACTGCCCTGGTGGGGAAAAATAAAATCAATACGAAGCAATAACGGTTGCTATTCAAAATGGCGAAGCAGCCCTATTTTTTTTCTTGTCTGCAATGCACTTCCCTCGCCCGGGTATCCACTCTGCTCGCAAGACCCTTCAGCTTCTTCGCGCTGTTTTTTAGCTGCGACAGTTCGCTGGGTGATAATGAGAGCTCGACTATTTTTCCCACACCCTCGCCCCCAATGATAACGGGGGCTCCCATACAGATATTTGTTATTGAATATTCTCCCTGCAAAAGCACCGAACAGGGCAGAAATCGTTTCTGATCTTTAAGATAACTTTCGGCCGTAATTATGGTGCTTATTGCCGCAGCATAATAGCCACTGGCGCCCATGAGTTTTACGATTTCACTGCCACCATCGCGGGTGCGGCCCACTACTTTTTGAAGCGAATCTTCATCCAAAAGGTTTCGAACCGGAACCCCGTTTACCGAGCAATAGCTCAGCACCGGTACCATGTCGTCACCGTGCCCCCCGAGCACCAGGGCCTTCACATCCTTGACACTGCAACCAAGGGCGCATGAAATGAAATACTGAAGCCTCGCACCATCGAGCAGTCCGGCCATCCCGACCACTCGCCGCCATCCGAAGCCGGTCAGTTTTAGCATGGCATAGGTCATTGCATCGAGTGGATTGGCGACCACTATCACAAAGCTCTCCGGAGCGTGATTTGCGACCGCCTCGGCAACCGAGCCAATGATGTCCAGGTTGATATCGAACAGGTCGTTGCGGCTCATGCCTGGCTTACGGGGGATGCCCGCGGTTACGATGCAAATATCAGCCCCTGCCACATCTGACAGCGATGATGATGCATTGATTTCGACATCGTTGTTAAAAAGGCTGCACGCCTGGACAATATCCAGCGCCTTGCCTCGAATTATCCCCTCGCGCTCAGGGGTATCTATCAGAACGATATCGCAAAGCTCCCGCATTGCAGCAAAGCTCGCGACAGTCCCGCCTACATTTCCACCGCCGATAACGGCAATTTTTTTTCTTTTCATAATAGTTTTTGCCGCAAAGCACAGAAATCGGAGCTAGAAATTTTTATCACACGGAACACGACTGATAACGGGAAGAAATCACTTTTGTGACGGTTGGAAGATAAAACGATGCCGATTGCATGTCAAGGCAAATGACGGCGAAAAAAGAAGAGAGGCGTGGGGCAGGTTACGGTGCTAACTCACACTCCGGTATGGAAAGAAGCATGTGCAAAACGTTCGTTTCGCATAAAATTTAGATTTGAATATAAGACATTTCCCAAACAGTGTTTGGGAACGATATCAAATCATGAACCAGTGATTTTGCTTTTCCAAAAGACCGCGGCTTTACCGGGGGCTTTTATTTTGATGGAACCATAAAGAATACAATATTGGAAGCGCCAGTTACATTATTGTAATAATTTTTCAGATAATGCATTCCTTTACAAGCACTGCTGCCGCTGTATAATCATGTCGATTTTTTAGTTTTTTTTAATTTTAGCCATAAACTGCCTTTTTTTGTGTTCTGGAAATACTGAAATTCCGCTGCGGCATCCTTCTTGCAAAATTAATAAATTCAGAATCAGCGCTTCGATTATTAAACCAGCAAATTGAGCTTTGGCATACTATATTATATTCAACCAAGAGATGCTGATATTATGAGACCAGAAGAAGAGTTTAGAAATAGTGCCGGCGATATTAAAATTATCTCCAAGGCTGCTGAAAAAGACATGTACAGCCATGATATAGGCGATGTGCCGCATATTATGACGCAGACTTTTTTCCAGACGCAGCCTGATTTTGTCGTTCAGCCTCAGAGCATGGATGAAATCCGCAGGGTGCTGGCATTTGCCCATGAAAAGAAAATGCCGGTTATCCCGCGCGGTGCTGCCTCGTGGGGGTTCGGGGGAGTTATTCCCACGCAGGGCGGTATTGTTATCGACCTGTCGCCCTTCAGAAAAATCATTTCTCTTGATGTGAAGAACAAAACCGTTACGGTTGAGGCGGGTGCCCGGTGGAGCGATATTGATATACTGGCAAAAAAGGACGATCTATGCCTCATGTCCTATCCCTCCAGCAAGTTCTCTACGGTTGCCGGATGGATCTCAACCGGCGGCTACGGCATAAACAGCTACCGCTACGGACATATTTCAAAGCAGATACTGTCGATGACGGTTGTAACGCCGGTCGGCGAGGTAAAGAAACTGACACCCGCAGACCCCGAATTT
>CAYNVA010000499.1:0-7434 GCA_964400575.1 uncultured Thermodesulfobacteriota bacterium
TCGATGTTCTGGAGATTTTTCAAAGTACCTGTGCCCGATATGCTCAGCGTAAGGGTTATTGATTCGCCCACCTGCAGCCTGCTTTTGCTCAACTGGCTGGCAACGGTAAAATCACCCACAAGATTTTTAAAATCAGCAGGCCTGCCCTCTGCCGGTAAAGGCTTGACCGTGACGGTAAGGGGCTCGGTTCTGAAGGCCTTGGGAACAGTTTCAGTGAATCCGAAAAAGGAATCATCAAAAAATGGATCGCCGCCGCGCCGCGAGCGCTTTTGCGACACAACCGCAGCCTGAAGGGTCGAGGCAGATATCTCAAGCACGCCGGTCTTCACCGGAAAAAGCGCCTGGCGAATTTCAGTGACAAGATACTGCTGGCCATTGATAACCCTTTGATATTCCTTTTCCTTGCCGAGGCTTTCGACAAGAAACCCGTCAAAAGAGGGCTGCTCTGTCAGGCTTGCACTGGCAATTTTCACCCGGCGGCAAAACTGAAGCGTATAGATAATCTGTTCATTCAGGTAGGGATTTTCATTATCCACCGAGGCGGTAACAAAAACCTCGTCGCTCTGCCTGGCTTGAGGCTCGGCTTTGGAGATAGTGACGGTCAGGGGGTTGCTGGCAACCTTTTTTCCATCTGCATCCAGTGTGAAGGGGCCTATGGTAAAGGAGCCGGGCTTTTGAGGATACAGGATATAATTATACTCGAGCTTCGAGGACATGCGACCGTTGATAACGGTCATCTGGCTGGACGTGCCCCGTGACTGGAATTTAAAAGGGCTCAGGTCGGGCATCGTCGGCTCTTCGCGCGTTCCCTGGACCGCAACTTTCAGGACAATATAGTCATCAAGGGATGCCTCATTCTTGTCTACCACAGCGGTGATCGATACGTCGGCGGCGCTGCCTGCAGAGGCCATAAGGCCCGTCATCAGGAAGCATGCCGCTGCAAACAATACTGGAGTCCGCATCTGCATCGTCATCCTCCGGGCCTACCAGTCTTTGCCGGAACGCGCGCCGCCCTGCACCCTGGCGCGCTGCTTGCCTTCTTTAAGATTATCACGGTTTTCCCGGACGCTGTTGAGCCACTGCTGTGCCTCGTCTTTACTCATCTCGCGGGTATCATCAGGTGCGGCCTGCTGCTTTTCATCCTGCGGCGCCTTTTCATTACCGGCTGCGGCCTGCTGCTGATCGTGGCCCTGCTGCTGCTCCTGGCCTTCCTGCTGCTGGTCTTTCTTCTCTTGCTGCTGCTGCCCGGCGCTCTGTGTCTGGTTATCCTGCTGCTGCGGATTTTTACAGTTCTGGTCTTTTTTCTGTTCCTGTTCCTGCTGCTTCTTCTGCGTATCTTTTGCCTCGTTCATGCGCCGCTTAATCTCCTCACGCACGAACTCGAGATTCTGCTGCGCATCCTTGTCCTCAGGGGCAAGGGCAAGGGCTTTTTTGTAGTACTCGATGGCCTCCTCAAGCTTACCCTGCCGGTACAGGGTATTGCCGGCATTAAAAAGGGCCTTTTCTTCAAGGCGGCCGTCCCGTGCAGTGGCCGCTATATCCAGATACCCTTTCAGCGCCTCCTCGTAGTTCTTCATCATGTACTTTGATGAAGCGATATTATACTTGAGCCGGGCATCTTCGGGCTGTTCGATCTGGCCGTCGACAAATGCATTGAGCGCCTCGTCGTATTTTTCCTGAGCATACAGATCGCTGCCTTTCTTCACCGTGTCATGCAGCGTTGCTGCGCAGCAGGTGGCCGGCACAAGCAGCACAAGCATGCAGAGGTGCAGTACGCCTTTCATCCCGCGCGATGGCACTCTGCTGTGTGGAATTTTGACGCTGGCGGATAGACTCATTGTTCGGATTGCTCAGGTAAAGACTGTTCAAGGGATGTGACAATCTGGCGTGCCCGGTCGAGAAATTCTTTGGGCACAAGTATCATGCCCCAGCCTTTCTGCGGAATGAAAATACCGTCAAAGGAGGTGTCGGCAAAGCTGCGCACCAGCACGGGTATCGACTCCTTTTCCAGTGCGTCCCGCATGACATCAGCGGCAAACCGGTCCTCGACGGTCTGAACCGGCACGAACTCCTCGGCCGTCTCCTGCTCACGGGCCCTGCGGCTGGCCTCCCACTCCGCAGGCCCCACAAGAGCTGAGCCGCAGTCGGTGCATCTGCCGATATCATCCCGGTATTCAGCGCAACAGGTTAGACAGTATTTCATAGCACCATCCCTTCGCCTGAAATTTATAATTCTACAACAGTATCTGTGGGCATTTCTAATAATCTTTTTTTATACTAAGGTCCTTTAGAAAAGAAGCCGGAATTCAGTAGTCAGTATTCAGAATAAAAGACACATAGGCTTCAAGGAGTTTACTTGTTTTTTCTAAACAATCCAGACATTGAAACATTTCCGCTGTTTTTTTCCATGCTGACTTCTGACTCCTGAATTCTGACTTCTGTTTTTTACGCCCAACAGATTTTGATAAGGAGGCAAATTTATTTAAAACTGATTTCTATGATCGAATAATTGCGCACGCCGCCGGGAGTTTTCACGGCCACGCTGTCGCCCTCCTCTTTGCCGATAAGGGCGCGGGCAATGGGCGAGCTCAGGGAAATCTTGCCCTGCGACACATCGGCTTCATCCACGCCCACTATTGTATATAAAACCTCGCCTCCCTTGTCATCATCCTGCAGCTGTACCGTCGCCCCGAACACGACCCGGTCCGATGATAGCGTGCTTGTATCGATCACCTGGGCATTTGAAAGGCGCTGCTCAACCTCGCGGATCCGGGTCTCGATAAAAGACTTTTTTTCCTTGGCAGCGGTATACTCGGCATTTTCCGAAAGATCGCCGTGTGCCGCTGCGACCTGCATCTCCTTTATGATGTCCTGCAGGTCGTAGACCGTCATGCGCCTGAGCTTTTCCTTCAGATCCGCATACCCCTGTTTGGTCATGATATTGTCGCTCATACCGATTCAGCCTTTATGCAAGTCTTAAAAACAGAAAGGATGACTGCCGGCAGCCATCCACCCGAATTGCTTTGTTTGAAATTTGTATTACAACACGCGCGCGACCTTGTCAACAGCAAACAAAGCAGCAACAGAGCATGATTTAATAACTGTTTTATGGTAGGTATATCCACATGAAACAATTCGCTTCCCTGCGCGATTATATTATTCGTGACCGCTGGTACCTGGCGGCAGGCTTTGCGGCGTTGATCGGTGTTGATCTGCTCCAGCTTATAATCCCTCTTGTCATTAAATCCGCTGTTGACGATCTCATCGGGGCCGCATATACGGAAAACACCCTGCTGCGTCACGGGCTGCTCATCGTTGCCATAGGGGCCGCTGCCGCCCTGCTGCGCTTCTGCTGGCGCTATTGTATTATCGGAACCTCACGCAGAATTGAAGCCGCCCTTCGCGACCGCCTCTTTTCCCATGTCATCTGCCTGCCCCTTGCCCGGCTCATGCACACCAGAACAGGGGATCTCATGTCCCGCATGACCAATGACCTTGACGCCGTGAGAATGTGCACCGGGATCGGGCTGGTGGCTCTCATCGATACGGTCGTACTGGGCATCGCCTCGATCATGTTCATGGCCTTCCTGAGCATGAAGCTCACCCTGCTCTGTCTTATGCCCATGCTGATCATCATCCTGGCCACATGGCGCCTGGGGGGGCTGCTGCACAAGCGGTTCTCGCAGGTGCAGGCCGCCTTCTCCCGCATGACCGAGATGGTTCGCGAAACGATTGCCGGCATGGCTGTCATACGGGCTTTCGTGCGCGAGCCTGCCAATGCAGACAGTTTCAGACAAGTCAGCGCTGATTACATAACCAAAAACCTTGCCCTGGTAAAAATATGGGGGTCCCTGTTCCCTTTTATTGTGCTCATTTCAAACATAAGCGTCTGCGTGCTCATCTTCTTCGGCGGCCGCTACACAATTGAGGGGTCGATAACACCCGGCGATTTTGTGGCCTTTGCCAATTACATCTGGATACTTATCTGGCCCATGATGGCCCTTGGCTGGATTGTAAACCTCTTCCAGCGGGGCGCAGCGTCCATGGCCCGCATAAATGACGTGCTGGCCATGCCGGCAGAGCCACTTGAAAAGGGCCCACCCGGGCCGTGCGCCGGCGCCGGCAGCATAGAGGTCCGCAATCTGAGCTTTACCTATGAGGCAGCCGCCAGGCCGTCCCTGCACTCTATCTCACTTGCCATACCTGCAGGCAGCACCATCGGCATTACCGGCACGACCGGCTCGGGCAAATCAACCCTGTGCAGCCTGCTGCTGCGATTTTTCGATCCGCCCCGCGGTGCGATCTTTGTCGACGGCAGGGACATGTGCGATATTCCGCTTCGTGAAATCAGATCCTGCATCGCCTATGTCCCGCAGGACAGCTTCCTGTTTTCCGACACGATCATGGCCAATATAGTATTTGGCAGGCCGGGGGCTCCGGCAGCCGAAGCTGAGGCTCAGGCGCGCCTGGCGCAGCTGACGGATGAAATTCTTTCATTCAGCAGCGGCTTTGCCACCCTCGTCGGCGAGAAAGGCATTACCCTCTCAGGAGGCCAGCGGCAGCGGCTCTGCATCGCCCGGGCGCTGCTCATGAAAGCACCCGTACTGATTTTTGACGATGCTCTTTCATCCCTTGATGCCGCGACAACCCAGGTGCTTATAGAAAAGCTCAAGGCGCAGGCAGACAGGCAGACCCGCATCATCGTTTCAAACCGCATCGCATCAATCCAGCATGCCGACATGATCTATGTGTTTGACGACGGCAGGATTGCAGCACAGGGCACGCACGCTGGGCTTCTTGCTCAGCAGGGGCTCTACTATCAGCTGTACCAGCGGCAGAAGCTCGAGGAAACAGAAGCAGTATCTGCCGTATAACCGGAGTCATTGAACATGCGCGGCAACGCCATACATCACGAAGAAGCCCATGCCTCTAAAGTAGCGGTCATCCGGCTGCTGCTTTTTTTCAAGGATTACTTCATTCCCTATAAAAAAGCCGTTGCCTTTACGACGCTGCTTGCGCTGCTGGCCATCGCCACAGAGCTCCTGCTGCCGCAGCTCATGAAAACAGCCCTTGACCGCTTTATTTCGCCCGCCGCCCGCATGATCACGCAGCAGCCCGGCCTCAACACTGCTGCCGGACTGCCTGCTGCAAAGCGCGATCTGCTTCTGCCCGCTGATCGCCGGGGCTGCTTCTTTATCCTTCCCGAGCAGCTGCGCCATCTCGGGGATGCCGAAAGAAAGCGTTTGGAGGCTGCAGGGCAGCTGCTCCCGGAAAAATATTATGCAGCTCCGGCTGATGCGGCAACTGATGCAGTTGCTGCAAAATATCCGGCGCTTTTTCAGCATGCAGGTGATTTCAACCTGATTGCCAATGAAAAACTCAACGCCCTTGAAAAGTCGGATGTCATGGCCCTGCGCAGCCATGACCTGCAGGGACTTACCGGCATTTGCCTTGCCTTTATCGGCATACTCATCACCGGCTTCGTATTCAATTTCGCGCAGATTTACCTTGTCGAGCGCACGAGCCAGCGCATCATGCATGACCTGCGCGCCAGCATTTTCAGCCATCTGCAAAGCAGGGCCATGTCTTTTTTTACAAAAAACCCCGTCGGGCGACTGGTCACGCGCGCCACCAGCGACGTGCAAAATCTTCATGAAATGTTCAGCGCCATGTTCTCAAGTATTTTTAAAGATATTTTCCTGATACTGGGCATTATGGTGACGCTGTTCTTCCTGAGCTGGAAGCTCTCCCTTGTCTGCTTTGCACTGGTACCCCTGCTGATTGCGGGTGCAGCCGTCTTCAGCTATACCTCACACAATGCCTTTCGCGAGGTGCGCATCAAAATTGCAGCGATCAACTCAATGATTTCGGAAAATCTTGGCGGCATTTCCGTGGTGAAGTCATTCTGCCGCGAATGGCGCACAGCAGAGCAGTTCAGCCGCGTCAATCATGAAAATTACCTGGCCAATATGAAGCAGACCGTGGTCTTTGCCATATTCACGCCGCTGGTGGATTTTGCCCGCGTTACGGCTTTTGCCCTGATTATATGGTATGGCGGAGGGCAGGCCCTTCGGGAGGCACTATCGGTTGGAACCCTTGTTATTTTCCTGTATTACATGCGCATGTTCTTTACGCCCATTCAGGACTTGGCCGAAAAATACAATATAGTCCAGTCTGCTTTTGCCTCACTTGAGCGCATATACCTGCTGTTTGAAGAAAACGCTGTCATTGCAGACAGCCCGGACGCTCAGGCCCCGGAGACGATGTCAGGGGCTGTCGAGTTTCGCAATGTCACCTTCGGCTATAATGATCATGAAACCGTGCTGCACAACATATCCTTCACGGTCAAACCGGGAGAAACGGTTGCCATTGTCGGCCTCACCGGCGCAGGCAAGACCACTATCATTAATCTGCTCGAGCGGTTTTATGATGTGCAGCAGGGCGGCATTTTTATAGACTCGACGGATATCCGCTCCATGCCCCAGGACCTGCTCCGCAGCCATATCGGGCTTGTGCTGCAGGATGTATTTCTTTTTGCGGGCACGATCAGGTCAAATATCACCCTCGGGAGCGCCGGCTTCACCGATGGGCAAATACGCCAGGCGCTTGCTGTGGCCAATGCCGACCGGCTGATTGCAAAACTGCCCCGCGGGCTTGATGAGGATGTGACCGAAGGCGGCAAAACGCTGTCCGCAGGAGAGCGTCAGCTGCTGTCTTTTGCCCGGGCCGTGCTCATCGATCCGAAAATTCTGGTGCTGGACGAGGCCACATCCAATATCGACCCCGTGACCGAGGGGCTCATTCAGGATGCTCTTGACAGGATAATGCTCGGGCGCACCTGCATCGTCATCGCCCACAGGTTTTCAACCATAAAAAAGGCCGACCGCATCATTGTGCTGCACAAGGGGAGAATCGCCGAATCGGGTACCCATGACGAGCTCATGGCATCGAGCCGGCTGTACAAAAAGCTCTATGAGCTGCAGTACAAAAAATAAGTGTTCAGTAAAGGGCGCTGGATCCTTATCTTCCACGCTCTGCTTAGTAATGTAGTGTGAGACGCTCCGCGTCGTGGTTCTCACTGGACGCAGAGCGTGAGATCGCGAGGAACAGGTCTTTCCCTTGACTCTACAGAGCGCATAGCATATATTTGCAACAGATACAGCACCATATAATTATACAGGGGTTTTTATATGTATAAAACCATAGAGGCACTATACAAAAACGGCAGAATTTATCCTATCGGAAAAGCCATCCCCATTATAAATGCGCGGGTTTTGCTCACCATTCTTGATGCGGATGAACAACCTCGGAAAAAGCCATCAACTAAAAAAATGTCGCTTTCTGATCTCAAAAGGCTTGCAGGCTCAATCACGCTGACCATGGACCCGCTAAAATTTCAGAGGAAAATGCGAAATGGCGGGATATTGTAGGCAT
>CAYNVA010000500.1:0-3676 GCA_964400575.1 uncultured Thermodesulfobacteriota bacterium
CGAAATTCAGGGCAATGCGAGATCGCCGTATAAGGTTGTCGGCTGTGTGGATGACGACCCTAACAAGCAGGGCTACACGCTTCTGGGCGTCACCATTGGCGGCCCCATTTCCGACCTGCCGGAATTCGCCGAAAGCTTTAAGGCCGCCGAGATTATAATTGCTCTGCCGTCAGTCAGCGGCGACAGGATGCGGCATATCGTAAACGTCTGCAAAAGGACAAGCCTCCCGTTCAAGACGCTGCCGTCGTTCAGCTCCATGATCGATGGCCGCGTAACGGTCAACGACCTGCGCGAGGTGAACTACGAGGACCTGCTGGGCCGTCCGCCCGTGCGCCTGGACGTGCGCGAGATCGGGCAGTACATCACGGGCAAGACAGTGGCCGTGACCGGCGCAGGGGGATCGATCGGCACCGAACTCTGCCGTCAGATCGTGCGCTTCAAGCCCGCAGCTTTGATTTTGGTTGAGGCCAGCGAGTTTAACCTGTACCAGATTGAGCAGACCCTTCGCATTGAACACAGGTTCAAAGACCTGTACCCTGCCATGGGGCGGGTTCAGGACCATGCCCTGATGGTGCGCATTTTCGACAAGTATCGGCCCGGGGTAGTCTTCCATGCGGCTGCCTGCAAGCATGTGCCCATGGTTGAAATAAACCCGTGGGAGGCAGTGTTCAACAACGTGATCGGCGGTCGCGTGATCATGGATGTGTCGGATGCCTACGGGGTGGAGCGCTGCGTCATGGTCTCCACGGATAAAGCCGTGCGCCCGACCAGTGTCATGGGGGCCAGTAAGCGTGCTATTGAAATAATTCTCCAGTCGCGCCCGCTGACGCAAACCCGCTTCATGGCGGTGAGATTCGGCAATGTTGTGGGCTCGTCAGGCTCAGCGGTTCCACATTTTCAAAGCCAGATCAGGGCCGGTGGCCCGGTGACGGTCACCGATCCGGAAATGACGCGCTATTTTATGACCATACCGGAAGCCTCTCAGCTGATTCTGCAGGCCGGGGCCATGGGGGAGGGCGGTGAGATTTTCATTCTCGAAATGGGAACTCCCATTAAAATTGCCGACATGGCCAGAGACCTGATCCGGCTTTCAGGAAAGGAGCCCGACACTGACATCAAGATCGTCTACACAGGCCTTCGCCCGGGTGAAAAGCTCTACGAGGAATTGATCACCCGGGGTGAGGGCATTGTGCCGACGGGCCATGAGAAAATCATGGTGCTCAGGAGCGACCGCACGAGCGCTGATCTCGCGGCACACCATCATCAGGTCCGGGCACAGGTGAACGAGCTGATCATGGCGGCCCAGTCCTACGACGGCGCCCGGGTCAAGTCTCTTTTGAAGCAACTGGTTCCGGAGTACACTCCTTCGGACATCGCTGGTTTTCTGTAGGCTGACGCATAGCGGTACGCGTGCTGCAGCTTCAAAACCGACAGCAAGCGCCGCAATCCCTGCCAAATGGCTGATGAGCGCAGAAAGCCCCGCATCACTGATGCGGGGCTTTCTCTGTCTGCATGCAATCGGTGAAGCGAGATCGACTAAAGGAGGGGCATGCCGTGCCCCTACCGTCCTACCATTGGCGCAAGTGCTTCAAGCACGCGTCTTGCTGCTTCCATCAGGGCCGGACTGCGATCAAGGGCGGCATTGATGCTGTCGGCATTGTTGTAATAGATTTGTATTGCCCTGCGGCCAATAGTGCTTCGGGCAAGGGTGCTGTCACGGAAAAACCTCAATTTTTCAAGGTTCCGGCAGTCATTGCCGAGCGCCTTTTGGGCAGGGCACTTATTGAATGGGGTGGCTGGATAGCCATGCCACCACAGAATTGTAAAACCGGTACTTCCGGCAGTATACTGAACCTTAAAACCTCTTGCGCAGTTATCAAAAACTCCATCCCCCATCTCCGGTGCATTGCCTAAAAAATATGCTCTGGTCAAACCGGTGCAGTTATAAAACCCGTATTCCCCAATGCCCGTAACGCTGGCCGGTATGGTCACGCTGGTCAAACCGGTGCAGCGCTCAAACGCATAAGCCCCAATGCTTGTAACGCCGCTTCCAATGCCTATGCTGGTCAGGCCGGTGCAATTCCAAAACGCAGAATACCCAATGCTCGTAACGCTGTCAGGCAGTATCACGCTGGTCAAACCGGTGCAACCGGAAAACGCATACGTTTCAATGCTCGTAACGCCGCTTCCGATGCTTATGCTGGTCAGGCTGGTGCACTGATAAAACGCATAAGACCCAATGCTTATTACCGGCTTGCTGTCTATGGTATTCGGTATTTCAACAGCTCCGCCAGAGCCGGTATAGCCGGTGATTGTAATAGTATCACTGCCTGATACTGAATAGGTATAATCCCCCGATTGCAGTGCGAAGGCAGACGGCTGCAGAAATAGAAGGGCAATGAGCGGAAGCATGCATATCGATGTGCCGAATCGCATAGATGCCTTTTTTGTAAATCAAAAACATGTATTCAAATACAGGTATCGGCACTTGAACGTGTAAGTCAAGAAAAATTACTTTGTTAAGAAGGGGAACCCCGGGGCTGACGGTGAAAGCAGCCAGGCCAGGCGGGGCCGAGGGCGGCGAAAGGCCTCAGGTTTACATAATTCATTCTTATGTGTAAGGGAGAGGAATGGAAGGCAGGGAGGGCACTTGTTCTGCGCATAAAAAAAGTGCTTCACGCGGGTTGAAGCACTTTTTTGTTTCTGGAGCCAGCGGTCAGGATTGAACTGACGACCTGCTGATTACGAATCAGCTGCTCTACCACTGAGCTACGCTGGCGGTTTGGCTGCTATAAGAATGAAAAGAACGACCGCTTGATGAACTCGAAATTTCTTTTTATTTCTTCTTTGCCTTCAATAATCTCATTGTGGCCCGGCAGCAGATATGCGGCATCGATCAGCGAAATACTCTCGATACTTTTTTTGAGCGTCGGGCTGCTGCCGCCCGGGAAATCGGTTCGGCCGATGCTGCCGCAGAAAACCACATCGCCGGTTATGATTGTTTCCTTTTCAGGCCAGTGGATGCAGATGGAGCCCGGAGAATGGCCGGGTGCAAGGATGATCTTAAGCTTGATGTCGGCAACCGTCAGATCGCCTTCATTGGCATAGAAATCGACACGGTATTTCGGCTGCTCGAGGCCGAACATTCTGAAAAATTCCAGTCCGACAGTTTTCAGAAATTTTTCTTCTTCCCTGTGCATGGTCATCTGAATATCGCTGTCGATAAAATGAGCGACTCCGTCAAGATGGTCAGGGTGTGAATGCGTGGTCATGATAAGCTTGATATCTTCAGGGTTAAGGCCGTCGCGCTTCATCTGCGACAGAATGTCCGGCACATGGCGCTTGAGGCCCGGATCGATAAGAATGAGCCCAGCGCCTTTCAGCACATAGGTGTTGCAGTTGTTTTCCATCATGTTCGTCCACGGATATGCGTAGACGCCGTCGGTTACTTTCATTGTCTGTCTCCCTGTGGATGCTTTAGAAAAAACTTGCTATTTTTACCCTGAATCATCAAAAATTTCAAGCAGGATTTAGCCGGTGCTGCAAATTAGTTATGTTTTTTTGCAATCACCCTTTGACTAAGCCTGTTTAATGCTTATTTTAAAGGCCGAAGCCGTATTCGGCCGGACAGCGTTTTGCCTGCTTGACCGGTGTGCTAAAATGGTATATCTAACAG
>CAYNVA010000501.1:0-2790 GCA_964400575.1 uncultured Thermodesulfobacteriota bacterium
CCGGCAGGTTAACATCGCCGGTAATATTCTTTATATAGGTCCCGACCAGCGCAAGTCCGTAGGTGGCTTTCATTTTGACGGTTTTGACCAGGGGAAGGGGGGCGGCTGATGTCACGTTGATGAATACCGGCGTGCCGCCAATGGGGTAGGCAAAGCCGATCAGGCAGAAGTCCAGATCAGAGCCGAATGTCTTGGTAGCCGTGGGCTTCACCGTGATGGTCAAATCGCCCAGCTTGGTTGTATTATCGCCCGTGCCGATGACCAGATATGCTTCAATGGGGCCCAGTTTGCTGCCCTCCAGCTCGCCATAGATCACGAATTCACGGATCGTATTTTCGCCGGGATCCATTGTCAGCACTTCGTTCAGCGAACTGCTGCCGGCCTGCGCCTGACCGGCAGCCATACAGAGCGCAAGAGCCATACACACAACAGCAAACAGCTTGATGCTTTCCTTTTTCATGCAACCCTCCCTTTGTGCATTTTTTCTGTTATTTAAATTTACTATGAGCAGTTATATACAAAAATATCAAAAAAAACCACAGCATAATTTGCGGCCCAAGTTCTCATGAGAGCCCTATAGCACTACAATTAGAACTAAATATAGCACATTTAAAATTCATGCATACATTTTTTTTGGTGCGCACCTTCAATTAATACATCTCTTCATTTATAAGATATTTTGCGGCTACAGCTTCAAGCGTGCAGGCAGCCTTCTGACCGTTTGCCAGCAGGCGCAGCGCCTCAAGGTCGGAGGTCCATGCAACATTGCCGGGCGCCAGCAGACAGACGCTGCCGGTTTCATAGCTGGTGGTGAGCCTGCCACCCTTGAAATAGTAGTGCCCGTCGCTTGCTTCCGTGGGATAGGTGCGCATGGCCGGGGGGATATCGCTGGGCTTGAACCAGAGCCTGATCTCGCGCTCGGCATCAGCGGTGTTGGCCGATGCGTGGATCAGATTGTCCATGCGCTCGTCAAGCACTTTGCCGGCGGCGTCCTTGACCGGGAAAAGCGTGCCGAGGGCGCGGATGCACCCGGGCCTTTTCTCCCGTGCATCATGCGGGTTTGTGGGGCCGGCAATGTCGCGTATCTTCTGTATGGCGCCGGGGCCCATGTACACCAGCGCGATCACACGGCGCTTCCAGGCTTCATCGGGATAGTGGGACGCGCCCGTGATATACTCGAGCAGCGATTCGAAAAAGACCTTCCCCTTGTGCTCGGCATAGTGCTCTTCGGCAAGCATCCTGTGCACCTTCACGATCTTTGTGGCGGCAAAACGCAGGCCTGTGTGAAATTCGGAAAGCTGCGAAAGCACATACCCGGTGAGCGAATGCCTGAGCGCATCGGGCTTAATAAGTACAAGCGACTGTTCAAAATCCTTCACTTCCATGCTGAACTCTCCTTTATCGTTTTCATATAAATTTTGGTTCTGCAACACTATCTGCAGGTGTTCACTAATAGTCTTTATTTATGTTTAAAATCCTTAAGAAAATAAGCCGGCATTCAATCCGCCACGGCGGATTAAATCATGAATTAAATATTTTTCCAAACGTAGGGGAGGGGTTTATCCCCTCCCGAGGGCGGGCGTAAAGCCCGCCCCTACATTAAAAATCTTGAAACGTTTCTATCTTGAATTTTAAATCATAAAGCTTGAATCATTGTACTCCAAACTTCGAACTCATAACTCCGAACTTCTTTCTGCACCTGCTGGCTTCTGGCTCCTGAATTCTGACTTCTGGTTTTTCTGCTCTGCAGATTTTGGCCTGGGGGTATACCTTTATTCTTTCCCTGTCCGCAAAAAAACAAAGGGCTGGATGGCTCTGCCTTGCCCCGTGGGCTGCATGCTCCCTTGACCTTTTGTGCTTTTTGTGCCGAATTCTAGCACGCTTCCCTTTTTTATTCAAATGCTCGCGCTCGCCGGGCAGCCGCCCGGCGGAAAAGGCTTGCAAAAAGGCCTGTATTCTTGATATTATTTTAGTTTTATTAAACGCATCATTTTTTCTACAGAAGGAGGAAGTATGAGAATTATTCTATTGGGCCCCCCCGGCGCCGGCAAAGGAACCGTGGCCAACAAGCTGAAGGCCACTGATGGCTCCGTGCATATCTCCACGGGCGACATCCTGCGCAACAATGTGAAGAGCGGCACCGATCTGGGCAAAAAGGCAAAAGAGTTCATGGACAAAGGCGAACTCGTGCCCGACCAGCTCATCATGGACATGATGGAAGTGCGGCTGCAGGAAGCCGACTGCGCCAAAGGCTTCATGCTCGACGGATTTCCCCGCACCATACCCCAGGCAGACGCCCTGGGCAAGCTGCTTGAGAAAATCAAAATTAAGCTCGATGCAGCCATCAACCTGGACATTCCCCGGGACGTGGTGCTGGATCGCCTGACCACGCGCAGAACCTGCAACAACCCGTCGTGCCAGACCATCTACAATGTAAAAACCAACCCGCCCAAGGTCGAAGGAAAGTGCGACAAGTGCGGCAGCCCTGTCATTCAGCGCAGCGATGAGACCGAAGAGGCCATACTCAACCGGCTGGATGTCTACAACAGGCAAACCTCGCCTCTGATCGAGTATTATGCCAACAAGGGCATGCTGAAGACCGCCTCCAAGCTCAAGCTCGACGAGCTGGTGCAGGAGGTTCTTGCAAGCCTGAAAAATTAAGTGTAATCTTCGGTTATGACGACCGAAGACAGCCCACAACGACATCCGCTGGCCGACAGGGCGGCAGAGATTCCGACGAACCCTGGCGTGTACCTTATGAAGGACCGCCGGGGTTCTGTTATTTATGTG
>CAYNVA010000502.1:0-3398 GCA_964400575.1 uncultured Thermodesulfobacteriota bacterium
TCGGCGTTGCCTACCCCGCTCTGCAAATGCTCATGTTCCCCAAGACCATGGCATACTTGCTGATTGGCTTTATCGCTTATAGAGGTCTTTACGCCAAAAGGCCTGCTAGTGTGGTTAATCTTCATAAAAGGATTGCGCGAATGAAATTTCTAAAATTAATCATCATGCTGCTATGCGTGCTGTGCGCTGTTGCGGTTTATATGTATATGACCAACCCGGGCACTGCGATAAGGGGGCAGGAGGCGATAAAAGCCCGCAGCACGGTAACGGAAAAATCGTCCAAAATGACAGTGCAGTCAAAGGAGGACAAAAAATTTGCTGTGCAGGGGTCCAGAAAGACAGCAAACATCATGGGCTATGAGGACACGGAAACAAACCTGATCCTGCAAAAATATTTGGAGTTTGTTCCGCGTGCGCGGGGAAATCTGCTTGATTTAGGATGCGCATGGGGCTTTGCTGTGCAGCAGGTGCTTGCCCTTGAAAAACAAGCCCCGTTCCTGAAGCCGCATAACGGCAAAATAATTGCAATTGACATGGATCAGAGGCACCTGGACCAGGTTGCCGCCAATACGCCGCCTGAACTTGTAGAAACCATTAACATGCATTTCCCGAATCTGCAATCACCGCAATGCATGAAAGCCTTTGCTCCTAACAGCCTTGGCGCCACGTACGCAGGCCTTCTGCTGCACTATCTAAACCCGGATGAGCTTACCCGGGGTTTGAAGCTTTTATATGATGCCACGGCGCCCGGGGGCAGGGTTTTCGCATCAGTAAACTCGGCCTTTCTCTCTCAATCCCTGCTGGAAGATTTCCAGCGCCGCAAACAAAATCCTGCTGACCCCTTTCCGGGGTGGTACCCAAATCTATCTGACAGCTCAGTTCCTGAGAAAGTCAGGAAGGATATGCCGCGGTCTATCTGCGGTGTGGAAATATCATTTTTACATGTGTTTGATGAAGAAACACTGGCGCGCTATTTTGAAAAAGCGGGATTCAGGGTAGTGGAACACTTTTACTTCACCAGGAATAAAAAGATACCCATGAAATTGCTGGGCATTGTTGCTGAGAAGGAAGCTGCAGCATCTTTGAAGTAAAAAACTGTCAAAGCAAAAAGAGGTGCATATACCTGACTATGCAGATCCTGACTCTCTGTTTGAAGCCTCTATTTAATTCTAACGCAGGGGCTCAAAATTCCCAAGCCCCTGCTGAAACGCCGGAACAGCCCGAGATGGTCACCCGAGCAGGGCTTCCAGCAGCTGCAGATTGGTGCGTTCATTTATCGCATCGATGATTTCAGCAGTTTTGCCCTGGGCGCTGTAATCCGCAGGATGGTCGAGCCGCGAGCACAGGCCCTTGATCCTGCCTGCCACAACCGGCTCGGAATACTCGCCCGTAATGTCAAGCCCGACAATATCCATAGTTTCTTTTATTACCTTTAATAGCCGCAGCAGTTCATCAAGGCTCAAGCGCCCCTCCTCCCAGTTGCTCAGGGCATAGTCTGAGCGCAGGCAGTCCTTATCAATGCTTATATAGGCTTTCCTGCTCTCGCAGCGCTGCAGCACCCGGGCCATGAACATTTCCAGATCCCTGCCGGACAACTCAGTCCAGACAATCTCGCGGACAGGCCAGCTGTGCCGTATCTGTATTGAGCTGTTGTGCGGCACATTTCTGAAGAGCAACCGTGTCGGCTTATGCGCACAGGGATAGATTTCCAGCCTGTCGTTTTTAAGAGCCTGCAGATTCCCCGTATGGATTGCAGGGCTTGCAATATCATCGGATGAAACGCCCAGCAGAAGCGCCTTCCTGATAGTGCTTCGCTCAAGCGTCCGCGTCACCCACGAGCCGCAGCCGAGCCGCGGCGGCAGTATGTCCCAGTCGGGGTGAAAATCAAAAACGATAAGCGTTAAGGGTTCATCAAACTGCCCGACCAGCACATTCGACATGTGATGAAAATCTCCCGAGCCGAGAAAGGTTACACTGTGTTTTGCCTCGGGCTTTAAAGCCCGTTTGATTGTATCGGCCGTTTTTTGATTTGCCCACAACCTGCACGAAGGTCCACAAGCTGCAAGGTTGATGATCTCGGGCTGGTAGCGCTCAATCAGGCGTCTCTGCCGGGTAAGACTGTCGTCGAAATTGAGAATCCGGATAGTATTCGAAAGCATGGGCTCATTCTGGTGGATTCGCCCTAAAAAATTTTGTAATTACACGACTGCATAATCGTAGGGTGGGTTAAGCGAAGCGAACCCACCATGATTTTTCGGGCTTAATACACCCTACGAAACTGCGCCTGAAAGCATGAGCGGCCTTCAGATGTTTAAGAACTTTGCCAGCACCTGCAGGCATCGGTTCACCAGCCCGTTTGTATGCCGCACATAGGCATACAGCGGCACAAGCCTGCACCCGAGACGGGTCTTTGGCTCATAATCGGTCTGCCCGACCTGGTAGCGCGTGATGCCATTGTCGATGCACCACTGGATATTCACGCACCAGCTCACAAAATAGAGGCTGTACCGGCGGGCTATGTCATAATCAAAACCGATGAATTTGTCTATAAGCAGATCATTATGAACGAAACAGAGGTTGAAGGCCGCCAGCTCTCCGTTGATAGAGTACAGGAAGTACCGACAGCTGGGGCCAGCGTTTTCAGCGGCCTTCAGAAAAAAATCCCGGGTCAGCTTTTCAAACTTTGTTGCCCCGGCGGTATAGGTGTTCATGTAGAGGCGATAGATGTCGTCAATACTATCATCAACGCGCTCCACAACCTTTGTCGTGAGCGCGCCTGTGTCGCGGGCTTTTTTCAGCTTGCGGCGCAGGTCCTTACGGGCTCCGTTGCTGAGACTTGCCAGGTAGGCTTCAAATGTTTTATAGGGCAGGTCGATAATGGCCGAGGGGAAACTGTCGGTTTTGAAAAAACCCTGCCCGCCGAGCAGGTCAAGAATGGGCGCGTCATATTCAGAAAAGTCCTTGAAAAGGACCAGTGTCAGTCCGTGCCTTTTGCAGAAGGCCCTCAGCTCAAGGGTCAGGGCATGCACAAGCGCCTTTTTGTCGTTCACATCAGAGGCAATGCCCAGCAGGCCCTGCTCGCCGAAAGGCGAACCGCAAAAAAGCGTTTTGAACACTAAAAAGCGCGGCGCCACGCTGCGCACGGCTCTGACCATCTTTCTGACCCCCTGCTCAAGCACCGTGTCGGCATGAAAATCGGCAGTGAAAAAAGGGACAATGGCCACAAGGCGCTCCTGCCGGTAGGCAAGCAGGTAATGGAATGAGAACTCCGCAAGCCGTGACTGTTCAAGGGTTTCATAAAACCAGTACCCTTCAGGGCAGTCAGCGAAAAAAGCGTCCCAGTCCTCTTTTTTTATTGAACTGATAGTATCGATACACGTACAATGAAACTGTTCCAC
>CAYNVA010000503.1:0-4731 GCA_964400575.1 uncultured Thermodesulfobacteriota bacterium
GTGAGCCCGTGATGCCAGTGGGCACTGTGTTTATGCAGGAGAACAGCGCAGGCGACTGGGCTCCTGTTGATGCAGCAAAGATTGACAGGATACGGAAGAGTCCCGGCATTGTCTGCATTGATGAAGACGCACCTGCACGCATGCTGCTTGACCCGTATGCCAAAGAAGTGTCGGCATTCTACAAACAGACTGTAGCGCGGACGCCTCAGAATCTGGTGCATGTGCGCGTGCCCGGAGCGGGGAAAGCTGGGGCAGAGCCGCTTGCCGGCGGCAGTCAGGTGGCGCCGCTGGTGGCCGATGCCATGCTCTGGAAGGTGCAGGCCATGGGGCAGGGGGCTGATGCAGCCCTTGTCAATGCCGGATCGGTGCGGGGCTCTATTGCCAAAGGTGATGTGTCGGTCGGGCAGTTGTCAGACCTGCTGCCATTCGGGAACCGGCTTGTGGTGTGCCGATTAAGCGGCAGGGATATTAAAAGCATCCTCGAGGCGGGCATCGACAGGGCATTGTCATCGCCTGAGAATGACGGTGCTTTTCCCTATGTGGCAGGCATGCGCTACAGGGCCGATGCGTCACGGCCAAAGGGCACGAGGATCGTTCGAGCCGAACTGCAGGACAGTAAAGGCAGATGGCGCGCGCTTTCGGACACGTTAAGCTGCCGCATTGTCACCAATAATTATCTTGTCAGCGGCGGCGATGGCTACGGGCTGTTTCCCGGGATTGCAGGCCAGGCACAGGACACGGGATATGGGGATGCTGAGGTGTTTATCGAGTACGCAGGCATGAAGGGTGAGCTGAAGCGGCCTTCGGAACAACGCATAACACTTATCGGGCGCTGATTATGGCAACGCTGCGACTGCTTTCATGGAATGTGAACGGGCTGCGGGCCGTGCATAAAAAGGGATTTATCGACTGGTTTGCCCGGGAAAAGCCCGATATGCTGTGCCTGCAGGAGACCAAGGCTTCTGAAGAGCAGCTGCCGTTTGAGCTTCGCAGCGTAGCCGGCTATACGGCATATTTTGATCAGGCCGAGCGCAAGGGCTACAGCGGTGTTGCCCTGTATACACGGGTGCAGCCGCGGGAGGTGCGCCGTGGCCTTGGCATTGAGCGGTTCGACACCGAGGGACGCACGCTGGCCCTTGATTTCGACAGCTTTGTGCTGTTCAATGTCTACTTCCCCAATGGCGGCATGTCGCCTGAGCGGCTGCAGTTCAAAATGGATTTCTACGATGCTTTTCTTGACTGCGTCGAGGCTTTGCGGAAAAAAGGCAGGCATATCGTCATCTGCGGCGATGTCAATACAGCCCATAATGAAATCGACCTTGCCCGGCCAAAAGAGAACCAGAAGGTGACAGGCTTTTTGCCGCAGGAGCGCGCCTGGATAGACAGGCTTCTGGCAGCGGGATATATTGATACGTTCAGGCTGTTCTGCGGTGAGAGCGGCCAGTATACCTGGTGGGATATGAAGACCCGCGCGCGGGAGCGCAATGTGGGGTGGCGGCTGGATTATTTTTTTGTGAGTGAAAGCCTGCGCAGCAGTGTGCAGTCGGCCGCAATCATGCCCGGCGTGCAGGGCTCGGATCACTGCCCCGTAGAGCTGATTCTGGAAATATAAAAAGAGAATAAGGAGTCAGAAGCCAGAAGTCAGGAGCCAGAAGTCAGGAGGCAGGAGGCAGGAGGCAGGAGGCAGGAGCTAGGAGCCATAAGGAAGAAGGCAGACTTAAAGATTTGGAAGTCATAATCAATAAATCGGAAGCATTTTAGAATTTGATTGTCTGGAAGAAACAATTTAAATCTTTGAAGACTATGTTTTTTATTCTGAATTCTGACTACTGGATTCTGGCTTCTTTTCTAAGGATCTTAAGCATCAATAAAGACTATTAGAAATACACACGGAGATTTTTATAAACTCAAAATTCTTCTATTGGCTACATCATGATTCGTGAAAAGAAACAGTTTGTTGCAACATGTGCTTCGGGGCTGGAAGGGCTGCTCGAAAAAGAGCTCAAGGATTTTGGCGCCGAAGTCGAGCCGGCTGAGCAGGGAGCGGTTTCCTTTTCCGGGACCATGCGCACGGGATACAGGGCCTGCCTGTGGTCCCGGCTGGCCAACCGGATACTGCTGACGCTTAATACCTTCGAAGCCCCTGACCCCGATGCCCTGTATGCAGGGGCACGAACCATTGAATGGCATGAGCATCTTGAAAGCATCAACACCTTTGCCGTTTCCTGCACAGCTGTGGACTCTCCCATAGGGCATACGGGCTTTGCAGCCCTGCGGGTGAAAGACGCTCTGGTTGATCATTTCCGCGACCGCGACAGAAAACGGCCTTCGGTCAGTACGGTGAAGCCCGATATCCAGCTGCAGGTTTTTCTGAACGGGACGCAGGCGGCCCTGCGCCTGGATCTATCCGGGTCGAGCCTGCATATGCGCGGCTACCGCAGCCATGGCGGCGATGCGCCGCTCAAGGAAACGCTTGCCGCAGCCATTGTGCAGCTTGCCGGCTGGACAGCGCAGGCGCCCAGAGAGGCGGTTTTTTTTGATCCGCTTTGCGGCTCGGGCACGCTGCTCATAGAAGCGGCCCTCATGTATGGCGACATTGCCCCTGGACTGCTGCACCGGTATTTCGGTTTTCTGGGCTGGCGCGGGCACAGCGCCTCGCTCTGGCAGCAGGAGCTAACGGAAGCCAAGCAGCGCAGCAAAGCGGGGCTGGAGCGGCCCTGGCCCAGAATTATCGGCTTCGACGCCGACCGCACTGCCATCAGCGGCGCGCTTGAAAATATAGAACGGGCAGGGCTTCGGGGGCATGTGCATGTGGAACGGCATGAGCTTGGATCATTTAAGGCGCCTTCGGCTCAGCAGGGCTTTATCGTCACCAATCCGCCCTATGGCGAGAGGCTGGGCAGTTTCAGCAGTGTGCGCTATCTGTACCGCTGCCTGGGGCGCAGCCTGAAGCAGCAGTGCGCAGGCTGGCAGGCCGCAGTGTTCACCAATACGGTCGAGCTTGCCGATGCCCTGGGGATGAAACCAACCGGCAAGCACAAGCTGTTCAATGGCCCCATACACTGCAATCTCTATATGTATGATGTGCCTGAGGAGTCCATTGAGGAGCCGGGGCCGGCACTTGATGTGCGGCAGGAGACTCCTGATATAGAAGCGCAGCAGTTTGCAAACCGGCTTAAAAAAAATCTCAGCCAGCTGCTGCCCTGGGCGCGGCGGGAAGGCATTTCCTGCTTTCGCGTCTATGATGCGGACATGCCCGAATACAATATGGCAATCGATATATACGAGAAAAATGTGCATGTGCAGGAATACGCGCCCCCGAAAGATATTGACCCGGCAAAAGCTTCTCATCGCTTCATAACCGGCCTGAGGGCTGTCGAGGCGGTTCTGGGCGTGCGCAGGTCACAGGTGTTCATCAAGGTTCGCAAGCAGCAGAAAGACGGCGGGCAGTATGAGAAGCGCGGGGAGCAGGGCAGGCTGCATGAAGTGCGCGAGAGCGGCTGCAGGCTGCTGGTGAACCTGACCGACTATCTCGACACGGGCCTGTTCCTTGATCATCGCGGCACGCGGCGCATGCTGCGCGAGATGGCCGCAGAGAAGCATTTTTTAAACCTTTTCGGCTATACGGGATCGGCAAGTGTTTTTGCCGCCATGGGCGGGGCGCGCTCAACAACCACGGTGGACCTTTCTGCTGTGTATCTTGAATGGGCGCGGTGCAACCTGGTTCTCAACGGCCTGAGCGATGAGTTAAACGAGCTGGTGCAGGCTGACTGCATGCAGTGGCTGGAAAATGAGAAGCGGCAGTTCGACCTGATTTTTGCCGATCCGCCGACTTTCTCCAATTCAAAGCGCACAAGTACGGTCTTTGATGTGCAGCGCGACCATGTGGAGCTGATCAGCCGCGCCATGCGGCGCCTGGCGCCCAAAGGAACTCTCATTTTTTCAACAAACTTCCGAAAATTCAAGCTCGATGAGCGGATGCTCTCATGGTATCGGATTGAAGATATAAGCGCGCAGAGCATACCTGCCGATTATGTGCGCAACAAGCGCATTCATATGTGCTGGAAAATACGGCACAGGGAGAAGTAGCCTGCGAGGGCGGGTAAAATCCGCCAATAAGGCTGTAGGCTATAGGTTGATAGCCTGTAGGCAGGGCAAAGTTTTCAGGGTGGGCTGTGTCCACCATTATAATCGGTGAGCACAGCCCACCCTGAAAACTCGTCTACAGTTGTAAAAATTTGGATTTGAACTGGCAGTTTTTACAACACGATTTTGATTTCATCGGACAATGATATATTACCTGAGGAAGTTTCTACTGAATTTGAGCTAAATGCTAATCTGGGTAGTATCACGTAATGTTGAATTTTAATAAAAAAGACTGGCCACTATATGGAGCAGTCGGGCTGTAAAGCGTGGCCGGAAAAAAGAAAAAAGACAGAAGCCATTTTCTGACCTCTGCCTTAAGGTTTTCTCGTTTATTCTATAGTGCACACACCGGTTCACACCGGGTATATCCTCCTCCACACTCTGGATTCGGGTCACATAAATCATCCCATGCCTTGCCCGTTTGCATCTAACTGCTGCGGGTTTCAGGTGGTTGGTCACTTGTCGCAGACATCTCCTGTTCCGTCTGCGTCGGTATCCGCTTGATCCATGCTGCAGGTACCATTAGTGGAACAACCTATTGCACAATCAGCATCACTGGTGCAGGGTGCCCCGGCTTTATCTGAT
>CAYNVA010000504.1:0-3343 GCA_964400575.1 uncultured Thermodesulfobacteriota bacterium
TTTTCCCTCATCTGGCTCCTCCTTATATCCCGATGGCAACGCGGCAGGCGGGCCGCCCCTTATTGCCCAAGCTGTGAAAGGGCATATTTCAGCGGTTCGAGCGAGACTCTGATCATCCCCTGCATCGGATTATTCATTTCAATTATAAGAAAAATCGCACCGGCTACCGAGAAAGCGCAGACGAACATGACCGTCACCACCGTTGAATTGGGTTCGGACAGGAGGCCGAAGCACATGAAAAAAACGGTGAGCCAGAGCATGAGAATGACGAGAAATGCTTTTGGAAGAGGGGCTTGCAGCTGCTCAAACACGAGCCACCGGGCCCGGGTCAACTCGGCAATAATCCCCGAGGCCTCCTCAAGAATCGACCGCTGATAGTCGTTTTGAGGTGAAAGCCGCCGTATCATGTCATGCACCTCCTCGATGCCGGCTTTGCGTTCAAGAGGGGCAATGCCGGTTTTGGCCTTACCGTCTTCTGGCAGGACCACTGCGAGTCCGGTTGTGAGGCAGCGGCGCAGCTCGCTGCGAACAGCACCTGCTTCCGGGCCATAGCGTGCCAGCACGCGATCAAGCAGAATAATCCTTGCACCGCCCTGAGCGATCTCGGCATTTAACGTATCGTAGGAGCTCTTTGCGGAGCTGACCAGCAGGCCGAGCACTAAGGCCGTCAGGGTCGCGATCAGACCGGTACCGATCTTGATGGAGTCCCAGGTAGTATCGCTTAAATGGTGCTCAGGCAGCACTTTTCGGATGCCTAAGCCTATCAGCGCTCCACAAAAAATGCAGACTAGACAAAGCAGTGAAATTGCCAGTGAGCTCATGTCTTTAATCTCCGATCTGGTTTATGCAGTACGTCGGCAGAATGCGTGCGGCAGAGTGGAGCCCTTTTTTTTATTGGTGGGGTTCACACATCCTGCTTGCTTAAAGAAAAAATGAAGGCTGCCCGAAGACAAAGAGGGGGGAGTCTCCGGGCGTGGGCGCCTTCATTTAGAACATATTTTATAGGGATTTTATTATTGCGTCAATACTCAAGTGCGCACCCCTGAGTACCAGCTCCGCTGCCGGTTACCGGAATCCTGCCTTGAAAGCCCCGCTTTGTAAGCGGGGATGAAAAGGCAGGTATCTAATTAAATCAATTGTAAGCACCGGGATGCCCCGCCTTGTAGGCGGGGAGCATCACTTCCCGCTGCTGTCAAGAGCTGCAAGCACTTTGTAGAATGTCTGCCGCGCCGCGTCGTCATTTAAAATGCCCACATGGGTTGCATTGAAGCCGTAGCTTTTGAAAGCCGAGAAATGCACTCTGGGCTCCAACTGGCTCTGCAGGGTTATGGTGCCGTCGCTGCTGTCGCCGGTCTTGTAGCCGAAGAAAAGATAGAAGGGGAGCGCAGCCGGTGCAGGCCCCTGGTAAAGCCGTTCAAGAAACGGGCTTCCGGTTGCCACATCGCGCCACGATGGCACCACTGCAGGTGCTTTTTCAACTCCTTTTTTTGCATCCTCCACCCCGCCATAAGGAGAATCAAAAGAAATATAGCCCTTCAGATAGGGCGGCGGGCCATCGCTGCAGAGCTGATTGAGCCCTGATAATGCCACCAGGCCGCCCATACTGTGCGCCACGACAATAATGCGCTGCACGTGAAAATATTCAGCCGCGGTCAAATACCTGATGATGCCCGCAAGCAATGAGCCAAGTTTTTGCAGCGGCATGCCTGACGGGTAAAAATAGAACCACGGCTGATAGCGGGATTTATCAAGGCCGTCAACCAGATATTTAAAGTCCCGGGGCGTGCCCTGGACCCCATGGACAAAAAGCACCATCGTTTTCCCGGGATCGATCTTCTCAAGGGAAAAGACATACCTTTGCGTATGGGCCATAAAGGCCATGGGGTCATACAGGCCCATTGGCCCGTATTTAGGATCAAAAAACTCCTCATCAAGAGAATCAAATGCGTATGCCTGGTTCCGCACCTTGACCTTCACCGGCAGATCGGTTGTTGCCGGGCGGCTGAGATCGAAGGTGAAGGCAGGCCCGAGAACCGTGAGGCCGTCCTTAACTTCCGACTTGTTTACCTGTATCGGCTCACCTGCTGTCTGGCCGATCATCTCATGGGCATCAAAGAAGCCGTTTTCATCAAGGTCCGCGAAAAAATAAAGGTCATAGCGGCCCTCGGGAAGGTAGGCCTGATAGAAAAAGACGGCAGGCTGCAGAATTCTTTGGGCAACGATCTCGCGCTTCTTGAACCTGTCGGTGACAGCAACAACCAGCACCGGCTTTTTATAGTCACGTGTGAAAGCAAAAGGGCCCGCAAGGAGAAAGCAGTCCTGCGGGTCAAGCTGGCGCAGCAGATCAGCGCTGGGGTCTTCATGAAAAGCTTTCTTTAGCGTACGCTGCTGCTTCCAAAAACCGAGATAGCCCCCGGCACACCCGCTCAGGATGAGGGCAATGAGGCAGAGCATAACAGGTAAAAGCTGCTTGGATTTTCGCATCAGCATACCCCTTCTTGTCGTCAACTCCTTATAGCTTTACCGGAATCCCGCCTTGAAAGCGCCGCTTTGTAAGCGGGGATGAAAAGGCAGCTGGTAGTACATGCTACCCACGGGACCCGTTACCCGCAGCACTATTTTTTAAAAGGAGAAGTGACAATCACATAGCTCGTTTTACCTGCATCCGTGACTTTGCGGTAATACACCAGATCATACTGGTAATAGGTTTTGCCCTCCACTTTCACTGGCACGGCATCTTTGGGCAGCTCTGGCACCTCAATCCCGAAAGGAGGGGTAACAACGAGATAGGTGTTTTTACCCTGGGGCTTTATGTAAAAAGTTCCGTTGCTGACATAATAGGTTTTGCCGTCGGCAGCGATGGTCTTGTAACCTGCAGGCAGCGTGGCTGTTTCATAGCCCGCGGGAGTTGAAACCTTTACATAGCCGGTCTCGCCCTGCTTTGAAACCTGGCTGTAATATTGACCCTCGCTTGTGTAATAGGTGGTGGTGCCGACAATAACCGCCGACGTGATCACGATCGCGGTTGCAGGGTAATACCAGTGGTCGTAATAATAATGATTGTCGTGGTAATAGTCATCCCAGTCATCCCAGTAGTTATCATAGGAATCATTGATGAAATCCTGGCGGTTTTCCTGTAGGCCCCGCATGCCGGCATACTCTCCGAGCTTCGAGTCCTGTATATTCTGCCGGCGCTCGCTGCGATTTGCCTGACGCTCGGTACTGCCTTCCGACCGGCCTTCCTGCCGCTCGGTTCGGTTCGTACTCCGCTCATCCTGCCGGGCTGTCCGTTCAGTGGTTCTCTCATCCTGCCGGCCGGTGCGCTCGGTTGTCCGCTCATCCT
>CAYNVA010000505.1:0-1792 GCA_964400575.1 uncultured Thermodesulfobacteriota bacterium
ACGCCGGAAAACACGAGCCGCATTCACGAAACCGGCGGAACGATTCTTGGCTCATCCCGCGGCAATCAGGATGTTGCCGATATGGTCGATACGCTTGAGCGTTTGAAAATAGGAATTCTCTTTACCCTTGGCGGCGACGGGACGCTGCGGGGCGCAACAGCCATAAGCCGTGAGGCGCAGCGCCGGGGCCTTAAGATCAGCGTCATCGGCATCCCCAAGACCATCGACAATGATATCTCCTATGTGCAGAAGTCCTTTGGCTTTGAAACAGCGGTCTCGGAAGCAAAGCGCGCTACCTATGCCGCGCACAGCGAAGCTTCGGGCGCGCGCAACGGCATAGGCCTCGTGAAGCTCATGGGCCGCGATTCGGGCTTCATTGCCGCCTATTCGGTTCTGGTCGACAGTCAGGTCAATTTTTGCCTCGTGCCGGAAGTTCCCTTCACACTCAAGGGGTTTCTTTCTGCCCTTGAAAAGCGGATGCAGCATCGGGGCCATGCCGTGATTGTGGTTGCCGAAGGCGCCGGGCAGGATCTGATGCAGCAGACCGGCGAGCGCGATGCATCGGGTAATGTCAAATACGGCGATATCGGGTTTTTTCTCCGTGATGCCATAAAAGACCACTGCAAAAAACAGGGCATTGATATCAGCCTGAAATATATCGACCCGAGCTATATTATCCGAAGCCTTCAGGCAATTGCGCATGACTCGGCGTTCTGCCTGCTGCTGGGGCACAGCGCCGTCCACGCAGGCATGGCAGGCCGCACGGACATGGTTGTCAGCAACTGGAACCAGCAGTTTACCCATGTGCCCATAGAGCTTGCCGTGTCAGCGCGCAAAAAGATCGACCCGAACGGATGGCTCTGGAGCAGCGTTCTTGAAACCACCGGCCAGCCGGCGGATATGAGGTGAGAAGACATGTCGTATATAGAGCTTAACAAAGCTAAAAGTATTAGCTTAATATATTTACTTCTCTGCTTTCTCGCCTTTGTTTTTTACAGCACGCGACATGAATATGATAAGTTTTCTGCTATGTTTCTTGCCTTATTAACCTCGCCATGGAGTTTTTTTATTGCACGATTCAATGGTAAATTTGGAATAGAGTACGAATTAACTTTTCAGGCTAGCTTGTTTGTTTTTACGTTCTGTATGCTGTTAAATTTAATTATAATTTTCAAATTTTTTAACTGGTTAGACAAGGAGAAGAAGAAATACAAGTAGGGCTTCATAGTCCGTAGGTCGCGGTTGAGGAACGAAACCCGATATTTTCAGGCGGACGGAATAATTTAATATCGAAGAAAGATTCCGGGCAAGCCGGAATGACGCAGGATTTGTAATTAATGTAGGGGCGGTTCGCGAACCGCACTTTTAAAGTACAACTCCGCGCAAAAGAGGGAGTAGAAAAATTTCCCCTTTAGCAAAGGGGGTTAGGGGGATTTGTCGGGCTTGAAAAAATCCCCCTGTATGCCCCTTTTCCAAAGGGGGGCTATAAATGCGATTTTTTTATACAATAAATATTTCCCCTCTTTGTTATGTGGCACGGTACTATAAAAAACCATTCAATGCAGAATAGGACAACAGCATGACTAAACTTCCGGCAAACAAAACCAAGATCGTCTGCACCATAGGCCCGGCCTCGGAATCGCCCGACATGATGCGCAAGCTGCTAGAAGCAGGCATGAATGTGACGCGCCTCAATTTTTCTCATGGCGATTTTTCAGGCCATGCAAAGGTAATCAAAAACCTGCGCGAAGCAGCCAAAGCAACCGGCAGGCGCATTGCCATCATGGCCGAC
>CAYNVA010000506.1:0-1737 GCA_964400575.1 uncultured Thermodesulfobacteriota bacterium
TACGGATGCCCATGCCGTGCAGCCTTTTGATGGCAGCTGTGGAATCATCCTTGACGATATCGGAAAGCGCGAGCATGCCGACAACCTCATCATTGCGCGATATGAACATGAGCGTAAGCCCTTCATCGACAAGCTTCTGCACAAGCGCCCCGGCATCCGGCGGAAGCGCTCCGCCGCTCCAGACAAACGAGAGCTTGCCCGCCCTGATGGCAGTGCCGTCGAGACGGCACTGCATGCCCCCGCCGCCTGTCTCACTGGCATCCTCTCCTTTTTTATACGATATCCCGAGCTCCGTCACCTTGCGCATGACAGCCTCGGCAAGCGGATGGCTGGAATGAGCCTCGGCGCTTGCGGCCATCAACAGCAAATCCAGTGTGGAGCCTCCAGGCGCGGGATACATACCCACAACTTCCGGCTGCCCCCTGGTTATGGTTCCTGTCTTGTCAAACAGTATCACATCCAGCTGCGCGATATTCTCAAGCACCGATGCCCGCTTGAACAGTATGCCCCGGCTCAGGCCAACGCCGCTGCCCACCATGATGGCCGTGGGCGTGGCAAGCCCCAGAGCGCAGGGACACGCAATAACGAGCACGGCGATCATAAGCTGGAATGCAAACAGAAACCTCGTTGCTCCTGCGGGGGGCTCTATAGGGAGCACGCCGTACCAGAGGCAGAACGTAACAAGGGCCACACCCACAACGATCGGTACAAAATAGTTTGAAACCATATCTGCAAGGCGCTGAATAGGGGCCTTGTCGGCCTGGGCATCTTCAACCATTCTGACTATCTGCGACAGAAGTGTGTCCGAACCCACGCGGCTGGTCCGAACCGTAATGGCGCCGGACTTATTAATGGTGGCTCCGGTGACCGCGCTGCCAATCGACTTCTCAGCCGGCATGGACTCACCCGTTATCATAGACTCGTCAACGCTTGTCTGTCCCTCAACGATCTCACCGTCCACGGGGATCTTCTCCCCCGGCCGCACGAGCACCAGGTCGTCGACTCTGACCGATGTTGCCGGAACAATATCCTCCCTGCCGTTTACCAGCACACGGGCCTTGTCAGCCTGCAGTGACAGGAGCTTTTCAAGTGCCTGCCCGGTTTTGCCCTTAGCCCGGGCTTCAAGCATCTTCCCGAGCAGAATAAACGTAATGAGCATGGCAGAACTGTCAAAAAATGCATGGGCATGAGGGTCTATGACAAACAGCGATATGACGCTGTAGCCATAGGCCGCTGTTATGCCCAGAGCGATAAGCACGTCCATGTTGGTTGAACGGTTTTTCAGCGAGTGGCAGGCCCCCTCATAAAACGTGCGGCCCGAAACGATCTGGACCAGGGTGGCAAGGGCGAACATCGCATAGTTTGTTCCCACATGCCCGAAGGGCATGGTGTACATGAGCGCCACAAGGGGCGCGGTCAGGCAGAGGGCGAACAGGAAGCGGAACTTCTCCTTCCGGGCAATGGCAGTATCGTCCTTCACCCTCGTGTCGGTTGACGCTGCATACCCGAGGTCCTGCACTTTTGCGATGATGTCCTGCGGGCTGACCGACTGAGCGTGCTCGACCGTGAGCTTTTCGATGGCAAAGTTGACCGCCACCCTGGTGACGCCGGGATAGTTCCTGAAACCCTTTTCAATGGCGGCAGCACAGTTCACGCATGACATGCCGCCAATGGCAAAATGGGAAATGACGGTAGCAGCGGCAGGAGCGTTTGCCCGCGCTTCTACGGGTGGCGCCG
>CAYNVA010000507.1:0-1806 GCA_964400575.1 uncultured Thermodesulfobacteriota bacterium
ACCTTCAGCATTCCAGAGGCAGGCGTTGAACGCACCAGCCTCGGAGGGATCGGCATTGCTTTTCAGGAAGATAACGGCAACTGGCGCTGGTTGAGCGTTGTGTCGCGCGACGAAACAAATAATACGCTGACCGTGCAGGCCGCTCACTTCAGCGACCATGCGGCAATTGAAGGGCTTAGGATCTCTCCGGGGCAGGCCACGGTGGATGAGGGTAAAACCGTCCAGCTGCAGGTGCAGTTATGTGCATCAGGAAGGAGCGATGGCCCACTGGCGAGTCTGGTATGCGAATGCAGTCCGCTCTCCGGGGTTGATACGGATTTATCGAACTGGTCGGTCAACAGCATACCGGGCGGGAACAGTACCTACGGGACGATCTCCGAAAGTTTGAATTCAGCAACCTTCACCGCACCCTCGAAAGCTCCGGAGCCAAACACGGTCCGGGTGAGTGTCGACGCACAGGCCACACAGTGGTCATGGAACGGGAGTGCTTCCACGGAAAAGACCGTGCTCTTTTCCTATATCACCATCGGCTCAGCGGGAACCTATAAGGGCAGCTTTAAAGTCAACGTGGGGATGGGCACTCCGTGGACCGGCAAGGGCGAGGCGACCTGGACGCCGGTTGATCCTGAGAATGATACCGGCGATTACACGGTAGCCGGCAGTATAGCGTCCGATCAAACAGAGTTCATCATGGGTGATACTGTCTGCATCCTGAACGGGAACTCGCGGAATTTTAAAGGTACCGGCCAGATCAGAAAAGACCCCCTGGGCCAGTACTGGACAATCGGCACCACACAATGGTCAGCAACATGCACAGACAGCAGCGGTACCTACCAGGCAGATCCTTTTATCAGCATCGTGTGGGCCTCGGGCTGTCCCGGCCTGGCTCAGTGGGCGCCGCTGGAGGATGTGAACCACCTGACAGGCTCCTACGCCTGGAATGGCTGCGCCCCGGTTCCGATTCCCCTGCCCAGCAACACGGTCACCTGGGATTTTAAGAAAGAATAAACGAAAAGAACAAAAGGCCGCTGTTGCCCCTATTTTCTTTAGTTTTTGCTTGACTGGTTGTGGCATATATGCCACACTAAAATTAAAGCATCCGGAGTCATATGGAAAAAATAACCTTAATTGAGTATGAAACTCCGGATGGGAAATGCCCCTTTAAGCGCTGGACTGACAGCATCAGGAACATACAAACACAAGCGCGGATATTTCGCTATGTAAGAAGTTTATCGCTGGGCAATTTCAATAACTGCAGGCCGGTGGGAGAGGGCGTGCATGAACTGAAAATCGACTTCGGCCCAGGTTACCGGGTTTATTTTGGAAATGACGGTAAGACGATCGTCATCCTTCTTTGCGGCGGCAGCAAGAAGAGTCAAAACAAAGACATTGCCCTCGCGCAAAAATACTGGGCCGAATACAGACTTCGAGGAGAAATGCATCATGCGTAAAACAGCAGCAAAAGAATTTAAAGCTGATCTACTTGAAAAACTTAAAAATCCGAAATTTGCCGAGCACTATCTCAATGCGGTGTTCGAAGACGGGAACAGGGAAGAAATACTGCTTGCGCTGCGGGATGTTTGTGAGGCCAGGGGGATGTCAAACCTTGCCCGCAAGACAAAGATAAACAGAAAAAGTCTTTATGTGGCCTTGTCTTCCAAAGGCAACCCGACCCTTGCAACGCTGCTGTCACTTCTTTCACATTCAGGTTTACGGCTTTCGGTCCAAGCTTCTAAGGCTTGATTTGAACTGAACACCCATTCCGCATTTCTATTTTTTATTCACCCATTCACCGACTCATCGCTC
>CAYNVA010000508.1:0-1737 GCA_964400575.1 uncultured Thermodesulfobacteriota bacterium
TACGGATGCCCATGCCGTGCAGCCTTTTGATGGCAGCTGTGGAATCATCCTTGACGATATCGGAAAGCGCGAGCATGCCGACAACCTCATCATTGCGCGATATGAACATGAGCGTAAGCCCTTCATCGACAAGCTTCTGCAGCAGCGCCCCGGCATCCGGCGGCAGCGCTCCGCCGCTCCAGACAAACGAGAGCTTGCCCGCCCTGATGGCAGTGCCGTCAAGACGGCACTGCATGCCCCCGCCGCCTGTCTCACTGGCATCCTCTCCTTTTTTATACGATATCCCGAGCTCCGTCACCTTGCGCATGACAGCCTCGGCAAGAGGATGGCTGGAATGAGCCTCAGCGCTTGCGGCCATCCGCAGCAAATCCAGTGTGGAGCCTCCGGGCGCGGGATACATACCCACAACTTCCGGCTGCCCCCTGGTGATGGTTCCGGTCTTGTCAAACAGCATCGCATCCAGCTTGGAAATATTTTCAAGTACGGATGCGCGTTTAAACAGAATGCCCCGGCTCAGGCCCACGCCGCTGCCCACCATAATGGCCGTGGGCGTGGCAAGCCCCAGAGCGCACGGGCACGCGATAACCAGTACCGCTATCATAAGCTGGAAAGCGAATAGAAACCGGCTTGTGCCTGCGGGCGGCGCAACTGGAATCACGGCATACCAGAGAAAAAAGGTGATAAGCGCCACCGCAACCACAATGGGAACAAAATAATTCGAGACAGCGTCGGCCAGGCGCTGAATAGGGGCTTTGTCAGCCTGGGCGTCTTCAACCATTCTGATTATCTGCGACAGCAGCGTGTCTGTGCCAACACGGTTGGTCCTCACGGTGATGGCGCCGGATTTGTTTATTGTAGCGCCGGTGACCGTGCTGCCCGCGCTTTTCTCAGCCGGCATGGATTCGCCCGTAATCATGGACTCATCAACGCTGGTCTGACCTTCAACGATTTCGCCGTCAACCGGTATCTTCTCGCCCGGCCGCACCAGCACCAGGTCCCCGACCTTAACCGACGTCGCATGAACCATCTCTTCACGACCATCGACAACCACGCGCGCTTTGTCAGCCTGAAGGGACAGGAGCTTTTCAAGGGCCTGGCCGGTCCTGCCCTTGGCGCGCGCCTCAAGCATCTTCCCGAGCAGAATGAACGTAATGAGCATGGCCGAGCTGTCAAAAAAGGCATGGGCATGGGGGTCTATAAAAAAAAGCGCTATAGTGCTGTAGCCGTAGGCCGCCGTTATGCCCAGAGCAATAAGCACGTCCATGTTGGTTGAACGGTTTTTCAGCGAGTGGTAGGCCCCCTCATAAAACGTGCGGCCCGAAACGATCTGGACGAGCGTTGCAAGGGCAAACATGGTGTAGTTGGTGCCCACATGGCCAAAGGGCATGGTGTACATAAGCGCCACAAGGGGCGCGGTCAGGCAGAGGGCGAACAGGAAGCGAAACTTCTCCTTCCGGGCAATGGCAGTATCGTCCTTCACCATCGTGTCGGTTGACGCTGCATACCCGAGGTCCTGCACTTTTGCGATGATGTCCTGCGGGCTCATCGACGGCTCGTGCTCAACCGTAAGCTTTTCGATGGCAAAGTTGACTGTTGCCCTGGTGACGCCGGGATAGTTCCTGAAACCCTTTTCAATGGCGGCAGCACAGTTCACGCATGACATGCCGCCAATGGCAAAATGGGAAATGACGGTAGCAGCGGCAGGAGCGTTTGCCCGCGCTTCTACGGGTGGCGCCG
>CAYNVA010000509.1:0-13141 GCA_964400575.1 uncultured Thermodesulfobacteriota bacterium
ATGGCTAAAATACCGCAAAAGCCCAATGAAATCTTTGAAGCATTCACAGCCGACTATACAGCCGTGTTCGGCGCTGATCTTGAAAGCATCATCCTCTACGGCAGCGCAGCCCGGGGCGAATACGTCGAGAAAATCTCGGACATTAATTTTATGATCATGCTGAGCGGCGCAGGCATGGACCGGCTCGCAGCAGCCATGCCCCTGGTTGTAAAATGGAGCAAAGTGCGCGTCGCTACGCCCCTGTTTCTCACGCAGGAATATATCACTTCATCCCTGGATGTCTTCCCCATAGAATTTCTGAATATGCAGGCTGCCTATCAGGTTGTCTGGGGCCGGGATGCGCTCAAGAATCTTGCAATTGATAAGCGGCTTGTCCGCCTGCAGGCTGAGCGCGAGCTCAAAGGCAAGCTTTTGCAGTTGCGGGAACGCTTTATAGAGACGGGCGGCAGCGCAAAAAAAATAACCGGGCTTATCAGCCTGTCGCTGCCCGCATTTGCTTCAATTTTTCAGGCTGTGCTGTTCCTTCAGGACAAGCAGCCATGCACCAGGATAGCCGATCTGCTTGCCGCAACCGCCAGTGCAACCGGCCTGAACAGGGAGCTTTTTGAAACGCTGGCGGCTGTGCGAAAAAAAACAAAAAAACTCAGCGATGCTGAAGCGCTGAGCTTGATGGAGTTATACATCAAGGAAGTAAAAAAACTCGCAATCCATATCGACACCTTTCACTTAAAGTAAGGAGGCTCTGCCATGAACAAAAAGCTACATTCGTTTTTACTCATATGCCTGCTCATCTGTGCGGCAGGCATGCTGCCGGGCTGCAGCACCTACAACAGCCTTGTTGCTCTTGATGAGGGCGTCAAGGAGTCCTGGGCGCAGATTGAGACGCAGCTGCAGCGCCGAATGGACCTGATACCCAATTATGTCGAGACGGTGAAGGGCTATGCCGCGCAGGAAAAAGATGTGCTGGTGAAGGTGACCGAAGCGCGTTCAAAGGTGGCGGGCGCCGGCACGATCCCTGAAAAGATCGAGGCCAACAACCAACTCACCTCAGCCCTGAGCAGGCTTATGGTGGTCGTGGAAAAGTATCCCGATCTGAAGTCGAACGAGAACTTTCTGCGCCTGCAGGACGAGCTTGCCGGCACCGAGAACCGAATCGCCGTTGCCCGCAAGCGCTATAATGAATCGGTCAAGCAGCTCAATACGGCACTGCGCTCGTTCCCGGCAAACATGATAGCAAAGTCCTTTGACTTCAAGGCGGCAACCTACTTTGATGCTCCCGAATCAGCAGCCACCCCGCCGCCTGTGAAGTTTTAAATTTTTTATTGATTTGCAGGGAACAGGCATGCCTGTTCCCTACAAATCAACCAACACCGCAACGTATCCCCAGCAGGGGCGTATGGCCATACGCCCCTACCGACCCACAATCGGGGCGATCACCTCAAGCACCCGTCCGGCTCCTGCCCTAAGAGAGGGACTGATGCCGCGGCGGAGAATCCTTCCACTACCGGCCATCATTCCTGCGCAAGACTCCGGTCAAGCCGGAGTGACGGAATAAAAAAACCTTGGTAATGCAATTGTATGAAACTCAATATGTAATTTATTATATTCTGCAACAGATATTATCCCAATTCCGCGCTCTGCGCACAGCACAAAAAAAAGGGCGAAAACCGTTCGCCCCTGCAAGTAAACATATAAAAAATAAATCGTAACCACGCAGAGCATGGCAGCATGCTCATCAGCCAAGCAGCAGCAGGTCGCCGGGCAGGTCCTTGTTTCTCAGGGGGCCTAAAAAGGTGCAGGTCAACTGCTCATCTTTAAACAACCCGCGGGCCAGTTCGCGCACATCTTCGATCGTGACAGCGTCAATATCTTTGATAATCCGGGAAAGGGGAATGTACTGGTCATAATACATTTCGCACTTCGCCAGGCGGCTCATGCGGCTGTCAGTGCTCTCCATGGCAAGCAGCATATTGCCCTTGAGCTGCTCCTTAGCCGCCGACAGCTCGCCGCTAGAGACCGGCTTTTCACGAAGACTGCGCATTTCATCAAATACGATGCGCAGCGCCTCCTGCACCGTATCTTTCACAACCCCCAGGTAGACGCCGAACACGCCCGTATCGAAAAACGATGCTGTAAATGAAGTGACGGAATAGGCAAGCCCGCGGTTTTCCCGTATTTCCTGAAACAGCCGCGAGCTCATGCTGCCCCCGAGAATGGCATTGAGCACATACAGCCCGTAGCGCTCACTGTCAAGATGCGAGCAGCCTGGAGTGCCAAGGCAGACATGCACCTGCTCGAGGGCCCGGTAATTGCAGGAAATGCTGCGCGAAGGCCGAAACGAGGCCTGCGCCGGACCGGGTTTTTTCCTGGCTATCCGGTCAAACTTTTCGGCAAGTCGCTGGACAAGGGCCTCATGCTCGATATTGCCGGCTGCCGCAATAACAATCCGCTCCGGCACAAGATACTCACGGCGGTAAAAGCCGGTAATGTCCCGTCGCCGGAAGCTCTGCACCGTATCAAGCTCACCCAGGATATTGTACCCCAGGGGATGATCGCTGAAGAAATCATGGTTGAACACATCCTGAATATAGTCATCCGGGGTGTCCTTCACCATGTTGATCTCCTGCACAATGACGTTGCGCTCTTTTTCAATATCATCCTGCAGAAACAGGGAGTGAAAAAAAATGTCGCACAGCAGATTAACCGCAAGGTCCACATGCTGCTTGAGCACCTTTACGTAAAAACAGGTATACTCCTTTGAGGTAAATGCGTTGAAGACTCCGCCGACCGAGTCGATCATGCGGGCGATTTCGCCGGCCGTATACTTTTGGGTGCCCTTGAAAAGCATATGCTCTATGAAATGGGCTATGCCAGACTCGGCTTTATGCTCATGGCGCGAGCCCGAGCGTATCCAGATGCCGATTGAAACGGAGTGCACGTGGGTTACCCGCTCGCTCACTATCCGCACGCCGCTGCCAAGAACGGTTTTATTTATTTTAGCCATTGTGTATTTTTCTTTTATAATTGTTTCGGAAGCCCCTCTACGACGAAGGCACGGGGAAACGCCGTTTCCCTGTGCCCCCATGAAGTACCCCGCGTTATGAAAGCAGGACGGCTCAGTCGGCCTGATCCTGGTCATTGAGTGCAGCCTTGCGGCTCAGCCTTATCTTTCCCTGCGAATCGATCTCGAGAACCTTGACCATGACCTCGTCGCCCTCGTTGAGCACGTCGCGCACATTGGCTACGCGCTCATTGGCAAGCTGGGAGATATGCACAAGGCCGTCACAGCCGGGAATGATCTCAACAAAAGCGCCGAAATCCATAATCTTGCGCACCTTGCCCTTATAGATCTTGCCGATCTCAGCCTCTGCCACAAGTCCGCGAATCAGATCCAGAGCCCTCTCGATGGATGCCTGATCAGCCGAGGCCACCGACACCTTGCCGTCGTCCGCAACATCTATCTTACACCCGGTCTGGGCTATGATGCTTTTGATGTTCTTGCCGCCAGGGCCGATGACAGCGCTGATCTTGTCGGGCCGAACCTGAATGGTAACGATACGCGGCGCGCGCGGCGAAATTTCGGGCCGCGGCTCACTGATCGTCTTCTGCATGATGTCAAGGATATGGAGCCGTCCCTCGCGGGCCTGCTCAAGCGCCGCAGCCAGAATCTCCTTCGGCAGCCCCTTGATCTTGATGTCCATCTGGATGGCGGTCACGCCGTTGCGCGTGCCTGCAACCTTGAAGTCCATGTCGCCGACATGATCCTCATCGCCCAGAATGTCGGAAAGCACCACGAAGGTGTCGCCTTCCTTGATGAGCCCCATGGCGATGCCCGCAACAGGGTCCTTGATCGGCACGCCGGCATCCATCAGCGACAGCGTGCTGCCGCAGACCGTTGCCATTGACGATGAGCCGTTTGACTCAAGCACTTCGGACACGATCCGGATGGTGTACGGGAAAACTTCAGCCGTCGGCAGGACATAGCTGATTGCGCGCTCGGCAAGGTTTCCGTGGCCGATGTCGCGGCGGCTGGCAGACCTGAGAGGACGAGCCTCGCCAACTGAAAACGGCGGGAAATTGTAGTGCAGCATGAACGCCTTGCTGCTCTCGCCGTTGAGCGAATCCATCCGCTGCTCATCATCAGCCGTACCAAGGGTTGTCGCCACCAGCGCCTGGGTTTCGCCGCGGGTAAACAGGCCCGATCCATGGGTTCTGGGCAGTATCGCTACATCGCAGCTGATGGCCCGTATATCTTTGTTGGTGCGGCCGTCAATGCGGCGGCCGTCCCTGGTGATGGCGCTGCGGATAATCTCTCCCTCAAGACTCTCAAGAGCCGCGGCAATGTCATTCCCAGCCTCAGGCAACTCAGCTTTAAGCTCGGTGAGCGTCTTTGAAAAGATGTCGCTCACAGCGGCATTGCGCTCGAGCTTCACCGAAATCGCCAGCGCAGCCTTCATGGGCTCAAAGGCCTTCTGCCGCACCTTGTCCGTGATGTCCGTGGCAATGCTCGGCTCGACCACGGTCATCTTGGGCTTGCCCACCCGGCCGCGCAGCTCGCGCTGCATGGCAAGCACGTCCTGCAGGCTGCTGTGGCCAAACATGATTGCTTCCAGCAGAACCTGTTCGGAAACGCATTGAGCCGACCCTTCAACCATGACCACCGCGTCCTGGCTGCCGGCAACAATGATGTCCAGCTCGCTGTCCGCCATTTTGCTGATGGGCGGATTGATTTCAAACTGGCCGTCAAAGCGGCCGACGCGCACACCGGCGATGGGGCCCTGAAAGGGAATGTCGGAAAGCTCGAGGGCTGCCGATGCGCCGATCATGGCGGCCATATCCGGATCGTTCTCGCAATCCGAGGACAGTACCGTGGCGATAACCTGCACGTCGTTGCGAAACCCCTTGGGAAAAAGAGGCCGCAGTGGCCGGTCGATGAACCTGGAGGTCAGTATCTCGTGCTCGCTGAGCCTGCCTTCCCGCTTGAAAAACCCGCCCGGAATCTTGCCCGCGGCATAGGTCTTTTCAACATAGTCTACCGAAAGGGGGAAAAAATCCACGCCCTCCCGTGGTTTGCTTGAGATGACTGCTGTAACGAGCACCACGCTTTCGCCATAGCGCACCAGTACCGCACCGTTTGCCTGCTTGGCAAGCTGCCCTGTCTCAAGCGTCAAAGGCCGTCCGCCCCAGTTAATACTTACTGTTTCTTTTACTGTCATTATTTTTTCCTCATAGTGGGGACAGAAATCGCAGATGGGCCCGCATCAGCAGGCCTCTTGTGCCACCTGTTCCTGTCCGTATTCAATTAGTGCTTACTTTCTCAAATTCAGCGTCTGCAGAAGCTCTTTGTACTTGTCTGCATTTTTTCTCTTCAGGTAATCGAGCAGCCGGCGGCGCTGATTAACCATTTTGATAAGCCCGCGCCGGGTGTTGAAATCCTTGACATGGGACTTCATATGCCCGGTCAGATACGTTATGCGCTCGGAAAGCAGCGCGATCTGTACTTCAGTTGAGCCGGTGTCCTTCTCGTGATTTCTGAATTTTCCGATAATCTCCTGTTTCTGTTCGTTCTGTAATGCCATACCTCTAACCTCTCTCATTACATAGTGTTTCTCGTTTATTACTTCTGCCTTATAGTTTATTGTTCCGTTGTGTCCCTGACGCCCCGGCATCACCGGGCAAATATCCGCACGGTCTTCCAGGCCGGAGCGCTGTGGCCGCTGAAAATCGACGGGTCGTAGGCTGCAATCGTCTGCACAACGCCGACCAGACCGCCGCCGGAAAGCCGTATTTTCAGCAGCTGGCCTCCGGGGGCTGCCGGAACATCCAGCCGGCTCATATCGCAGGGCGTGAGGCTCAGTCCGTTGCGAAGCCTTACAGCCATTGAGTCATCCACCACCACCTCGGGCAAACCGCGCAGGGCATCACCCAGCCCAATCAGGTGGTCCCGGCAGATATCCTCGGCCGAAAGCAGGTCAAGAGCATCAAGGGGCAGTGCGTCACGCACATGGAAACCGCCGGTGCGCACCCGTTCAAGCCGGGACAGCACTGCTCCGCAGGCAAGCCTGCGGCCGATGTCATGGCACAGCGTCCGCATATAAGTGCCATGCGAACACACCACGCGAAACGAAACGTCCGGCAGCTCACAGGCAAGCACATCCAGCTCGTAGACGGTTACCCGCCGCGGCTCACGCTCAACGGTTTTGCCCTCCCGCGCCAGACGGTACAGCGGCACGCCCCCGCGCTTGAGCGCCGAATACATGGGCGGGGTCTGCAGAATGTCGCCCCTGAACACGGCGCAGGCTTCTGCAATGGCGCCGCGCTCTGGAAGCGCGGCATCATGGGTGCTGAGCACCGAACCTTCTATATCCTGCGTGTCGGTTTCCATGCCAAGGCGCATGCGCCCCGCATATTCTTTTTCGCCGAACATCAAAAACTGCACGAGCCTGGTGGCGCTGTTGATGCACAGCGGCAGCACGCCGGTGGCCATGGGATCAAGCGTGCCCGTATGGCCGACTTTCGCGGCCTTGAGCTTCCGCTTAACCCGCTGGCACACATCATGGGATGTGCAGCCTGCGGGCTTATTGAGTAAAAGAACGCCGTCCATGCTGCACATCTATTCCTTGCCCGACTCGAGCTCTTCCTGGATACCGCTCAGAATTTTATCCATTCTCGCGCCGTTTTCAAAAGAGCTGTCATAGGCAAAAGTAATATGGGGCGTACAGCGCAGCTGCAAACGGCCGCCGACTTTGCGCTGCACAAAGCCAGCAGCATGCCGCAGGCCCTCCTGAACGTCTTCCAGCAGCTGCCCCTCCTGAAGCAGGGTGGTAAAAAAAACCCTGGCGTTTCTCAGATCTTTTGACAGCCGCACATCAGTGATGGTCACGAAGCGCACGCGCGGATCCTTCACCTCGCGCAGGAGAACCTCAGCTATGTCGCGCCGCACGAGATCGGCTACCCGGTCCGTTCGCTGATAGGATCCGCTCATGGCAGTCACCAGTTAATACTCATTATTTCCATCTGCTGATCAACAATCTCTGCCAGATACAGGCTTTCGATATAGTCGATCACCTTGTCCATGCAGGAGTTGATAAAGGCCCGGTCATTGCCGACCATGCTGAACCCCACCTGCGCGCTGCGCAGCAGGTCGTTGTCGCCGACCTCGGCAATGGAAACCGGGAACCTGTTGCGCACGCGCTCGATGATCTTTTTCACTATGCTGCGCTTCTCTTTCAGGGAGAAGACATCGTGCAGCGCAAATCGCAGGCAGCACACGCCGACAACCATGGCTTACAGCTTCCGCTCCACTTCTTCAACGATAAAAGACTCGATGATGTCACCTTCCTGGAACTCCTTATATGCGCCCAGCGCGATACCGCAGTCCTGACCGGAGAGCACCTCTCGCACATCATCCTTGAAGCGCTTAAGCGAGCTGATATCGCCTTCGTAGACAACCTCGCCGCCGCGCAGCACGCGGCCTTTGGAACGGCCCATAATACGGCCCTCGACGACAAAACAGCCGGCGATAGTGCCCATCTTTGTAATCTCAAACACCTGCCGCACCTCGGCCTTGCCCGAAGACTTTTCCACAAGCCTGGGAGCCAGCATGCCCGACATGGCTTTTTTGACTTCATCCACCACATCGTAGATGATCTGGTAGTTGCGCACGTCGACCTTTTCCTGCTCGGCAGTTTCATTCACCTTGGGCTCGGTCTTCACATTGAAGCCGATAATGATGGCTTTGGAGGCCGCGGCAAGCATAACGTCGTTCTGGCTGATGGCGCCCACGTTCGAGTGGATTATCTGCACCTTGACCTCATCGGTGTTGAGATTTTCAAGAACCTGCTTCAGCGCCTCGAAGGATCCCTGCACATCGGCTTTGAGAACAATCCGCAGTGTCTTGACATCGGCCTCGGCAACAGTGCTCAAAAAATTTTCAAGCGAAACACGCGCATCCTTGCGCAGTTCCCCCTCGCGTCGCTTCATCTGCCAGTAGTCGCTGGTCTGGCGCGCCTTCTTTTCATCAACCACCATGAACACATCCCCGGCCTCGGGCACGGCCGAAAATCCTATAATCTCAACCGGCGTTGAGGGCCCTGCCTGCTTCATAGTCCGGCCATGTTCGTCGATGAGGGCGCGCACTTTGCCGAAGTGCTGCTTGGACGTAAACGAATCGCCTACCCGCAGCGTGCCTTCCTGCACCAGCACGGTAGCAATAGGGCCCCTGCCCTTGTCAAGCCGCGCCTCAATAATGGAGCCCTTGGCCGGCTTGTCGGGATTTGCCTTCAGTTCAAGCATTTCAGCCTGCAGCAGCACCATTTCCAGCAGCTTGTCGATATTTATATTCTTCTTTGCCGACAGCTCAACAAAAATCGTATCGCCGCCCCAGTCCTCTGCAAGCAGTCCGTGGTTGCTCAGTTCCTGGCGCACTTTTTCAGGATTGGCATCGGGTTTATCGATTTTGTTGATGGCCACAATAATCGGGACCTGTGCGGCACGGGCATGATTTATCGCCTCGATAGTCTGGGGCATGGGGCCCTCTTCTGCAGCAACGACAAGAATGACAATGTCGGTCACCTGCGCACCACGGGCGCGCATGGCAGTAAAGGCTTCGTGGCCCGGGGTATCGACAAATGCGATATCGCCATGCGGCGTGCTGACTTTATACGCGCCGATATGCTGGGTGATGCCGCCTTTTTCACCGTCGACAACACTGGTGTTGCGGATGGTATCCAGCAGACTTGTCTTGCCGTGATCGACATGCCCCATGACCGTCACGACCGGGCACCGTGGCTGCAGGTGCTCATCGGCATCAGGGGACTGCTCGTCGTACATAGTTTCCTCCTCGATGGAAACGGTCTCGATTTCATAGCTGAAATCCGTTGCCACCAGGGTAGCTGTATCAATGTCGAGCATCTGATTGATGGTTGCCATTATGCCCAGAGCTATAAGCTTCCTGATGATGTCGCTTGCCTTTACGCCCATGCGCTTTGCCAGCTCCCCGACCGTTATGCCGTCCTGCACCCTGATTATACGCTTGATCGCCTTGGGTACGGTCTTTTCAGTGCCTTTTCTGGCCGCCGGAGCCGCTTCGCCTTTGCGTCTGACTTTGACGGGCGGTTTGTCTTTTACTTTGTAGCGAACACGGCGGTGCTGCGCTGCGCCATGATCGGCCTCTTCGATAACTTCTTCGCTCAGGGGTTCCTGCTGCCAGCGGAATTTCTGACGCTTGCTCTTTTCTTTCAAAGTCTCTTTGGCGCGTTTTTCCCGCTCAATCGCCTCTTCCTCGACAGTGGCCTTGCGCACAAAACCCGGCTGGCTAACAGGAATGACAACCGGCTCTACAGGCAGTACGGAGGGTGCTGACCTTGCGGGCGGCGTATGCTGCTCCGCCGCAGGGACATGCCGGGGTTTCAGGTCAATACGACCAACAATGCTTGCCGGAGTAGATTCTTTGCCTTTAAAATTCAGTTTCTTGACAGCAGGTTTCTGCCCGGCGATTTCCTCAACCGGCTGAGCCGCAGCCCCGCCGGCAGACACCGGCTCATAATTTTCAAGTTCGGGCTCACCCGGCGCACTAACCCCGGCTGGATGCAGGCCGTCGGGCTCCTGCTCGTGCCCGCCTGCAGCAGCCTGTGTCTCTTCAGCCTGCGCTTCCGCAGCCTCGGGCTCGGCTTCAGCCTTCTTGCGGCGCCGGATAACCGTTTGGCCGATGCGCCGCTCCGTAAGTTTCTCGCCAGATGTCTCGTCTATCCTTTCAACTTCCTTGACAGGCTCAGGGGCTTTGGCAGAGCCTGCGTCTTTGCCGGCCTTGCCCGCCTTGCCCGTCTTGACCGCCTTGCCCGCACGGAACCGGCGCCGCACGTCATCGACCTGATAGTCGAGCAGGCCGCTTGAATGGGTCTTGGCTTCGATGCCCAGCTCCTTGAGCAGGGGCATCAACTCCTTGGTCTCTATCTGCAACTCTCTGGCTAATTCGTGAACTCTCATCTGCTCCGCCTGGAATGGCTGCACGAGGCCGCAGGCCTCATGCAGACCGTTATTCGTCTGTGGCCTCAGGTGCCTGCTGCTCGTGTCCCGCGCCGAGCAGTGCCTGTGCCTGAGCCTTGACTTCCTCGGCCTCACCCTGTTCGACACCGAGCATGCCTGCAAGATCTTCGGCCGATGCAGCTGCAACGGAATCAATTGATGTACAGTCGGCATCGATCAGCTTGTCGGCAAGGGCCGTGTCGATCCCCGGAATGCCGGTAAGATCTTCGCGATACTTTTTCGAAATCTTATCAGCCTTTGATTTGCTGCGGATGTCTATTCTCCAGCCCGTGAGCTTTGCCGCAAGCCGGACATTCTGCCCCTTCTTGCCGATGGCAAGAGCCAGCTGGCTGTCATCCACAATAATTTCCATGCTGTGCGCCTGCTCGTCGATCAATATCTCGGAAATTTCCGCTGGCTGCAGTGCTGAACGGACAAAATCCACCGGATCGTCGCTCCAGGGTATGATGTCGATCTTCTCGCCATGCAGCTCATGTATGATATTCTGTACCCGTGAGCCGCGATTGCCCACACAGGCGCCCACAGGGTCAACCTTGGAATCAAAGGACTCAACGGCAATCTTGGCGCGGTTACCCGGTTCGCGCGCAACGCAGCGCACCTTCACTATGCCCTCGGCGATCTCGGGCACCTCAAGCTCAAACAATTTCAGAAGAAACCCCGGATGGGTGCGGGAGATAATAACCTGTGGCCCCTTGGCGTTTTTCTTCACATCAAGCACATAGCCTCTGACGCGGTCACGCATCGAATAGATTTCTCCGGGGATCTGCTCCTGTGCGGGCATCAGCGACTCATGCTTTCCGAGCATCACCACGATATTGCCCTTTTCAAAGCGATGCACAAAGCCGGTCACCAGATCAGCCTTTTTATCTTTATAATCACTGTAGATGGTTTCGCGCTCGGCCTCGCGGATGTTCTGCATAATGACCTGTTTTGCCGTCTGTGCGGCGATGCGCCCAAATTGCGACGTGTCCATCTTCACACCGATCTCATCGCCGACCTGCGCATCAGGGTCGATCTTTGCGGCTTCGATAATCCCGATCTCCTTGGTGATATTCTGAACCTCCTCTGCCACCGCTTTGAACTGAAAAAGCTCTATCTCGCCGAGATCTTCATTGTAGTGAGCTTCGATGTCCAGGCCGTGGCCATACTTGTTGTGCGCCGCCTTCACCAGCGCCATCTCCAGCGCATGGACAAGTACGTCCCGGTCGATACCCTTGTCCTTGCGTATTTCATCCAGTACTTTGTCGAGTTCTGAAAGCATGGTCTTTTCCTTGTGATGATTTATATGTTTATTGTAAAGTATAGCCTGTAATTGAGCCAGTAAAAATTCCTCAATCCCTATTCGTTAGTCGTTGGTCGTTGGTCGTTAATCGTTGGTCGTTAATCGTTGATCGTTAGTCGTTGTTCGTTGGTTGTTTGTTGTTTGAAACCATAAACAATCAACAATTTTGAACCCTAACAATTCCTCAATTCCTCAATTTTTATTATTAATGTTTCTTTTTCGGGTGCTTGCCTTTGCTGAAATCAAATTCAACGCGCGCCTTTTTCACGGCCGCCAGCGGCACGGCAAAGCCCTGCCCGTCAATGACAAGCTCAATAAGACTGTCATGAAGCCCGGTAAGCGTCCCCTTGAAATGCTTTCTTCCGTCAATGGGTTCCAGCGTAGTGATGCTCACCGTCTCTCCCATTCGCAGCTCATAGTCCTGCGGCTTTTTAAGCGGCCGGTTCAAGCCCGGCGACGACACTTCAAGGCGATACGGGAACGCTATAATATCCTTCACGTCCAGAACGTCCCCGATCTGCCGGCTTATGCCGGAGCAGTTCTGAATAGTCACGCCGCCCGGCTGCCGGTCGATAAGCACCCGCAACACCCATCCGCCGGGCTCGCGCTGGCACTCCACATCCACCAGCTCAAGCCCCTCGTGTTCGGCAATCTCATGAATGACTGCCTCTGCTTCGGCAAGTATCGACTCATGCGACTTCATCTCGTTTCCCGTCGGTTTAAAATAAAAAAGTGGGCAATGCCCACCTTCGACTACTCAACTACACAGAATTGCTGCCACATCCTGCGGAATCACACAGTGGAGCGGGCAACGGGATTCGAACCCGCGACACCAAGCTTGGGAAGCTTGTACTCTACCAGCTGAGCTATGCCCGCTTTTGATACTCTTAAATCGATAAAATTATACTGATTATTTGATGGGTGTCAATCTTTTTTTTGCATTGTAATAAAATTGTGATATAAATTATGTTCATTTCTCACCTTAAAGATACATGCAGAAAGGGCCACGGTTACTCATGAAGGATAGAAAAGCAGACGCAGCACAGAAAAAGACCACTCCTGCCCCAGGTCACGCATCCGGCAGCATAGTCAAAAAAACTTTCAACCGTGAAAACATCGAAGCCATAGTCATCGCCGTCGTGCTGGCCCTGGCGATCAGAAACTTTGTTGTACAGGCCTTCAAAATTCCCTCGGGCTCTATGGAGCACACACTGGAAATCGGCGATCATATTCTTGTCAACAAATTCATGTACGGCATTTCCAATCAAATTCAAATTCCTCTCATTCCCGACATCACGTATACCGAGAAAAAATTTCTGCAGATCACAAAGCCTGAGCGCGGAGATGTCGTGGTGTTCATGTATCCTGTGGATGAAAGCAAGGATTTCATCAAACGCATTATCGCTGTTGAGGGAGACACCGTTGAAATCCGTCAGAAAAAGGTCTACCTGAACGGCAGCCCCGTTGACGATCCCCATGCTCAGTTTGCCGACAGCGCCATATACAACGGCCCTGACGCCACAGCGCGGCAGCGCGATAACTTTGGCCCGAAAACAGTGCCGCCAGGCCATATTTTCGTTATGGGAGACAACCGCGACCGCAGCCTGGACAGCCGTTTCTGGGGGTTTGTCGACATCAATAAAGTCCGGGGGAAAGCCTGGAGGATATACTGGTCCTGGGATAGTTTTATCAACAACATCCGCTGGCGAAGGCTCGGACAGCTGATCCAGTAACCTGCCCCGCCCCCCTAAGAGTAATTCTGCACCGCACCCGAGCTTCTTGTGTGCATGCAGCAGCGCAGGTACTGCCCCA
>CAYNVA010000510.1:0-4821 GCA_964400575.1 uncultured Thermodesulfobacteriota bacterium
CTAGTAGGCTGTCACAATTATTTTTGTATCCACCCCACCCAGCCTCCCCTGTCCAGGGGAGGTACTGTTTTAGTTCTGCAACAGGCGTAGATGCCTCTTTGCATTCCCCTCCTAGTCAGGAGGGGTTGGGGGAGGTTGATCAACTTCTAAATTTTACATTGACAAGGTACTAGCGTGGGCGCAAATATCCGATTGACATAATTACATTGCTAATGTAATATTGCATTGTAATTTTACATTAGCAAAGGAAATAAGCAATGGCAATACATAAAAACATACGGCGAATGCTTCAACGCCCGGGCAGATCATTCTTTCTTTTCGGCCCGCGGGGAACGGGAAAAAGCACCTGGCTTAGCCAGGCTTTGCCCGATGCCTTTAGCCTCGACCTGCTTGATGCATCCCTGTATCTGGAGTTGTCACGAGATCCACACAGGCTTGAAGCGTTGATTGGCAATCGGAAAAAAGGGTCATGGATAATTCTTGACGAAATTCAAAAAGTCCCGCCTCTGCTCGACGAAGTACATCGTCTTATGGAAAAGCATAAATGGAACTTTGCCCTCTGTGGATCATCAGCCCGGAAACTTCGCCGGGGTGGCGCCAATCTTCTTGCCGGAAGAGCATTGACACTGGCGATGGAAAGTTTCTCAGCTTTCGAGCTGAAAGACGCCTTTAATCTTGAATTTGCCCTGGATTGGGGAATGCTTCCTTTTATTTGGAATGATCCGGCCGCAGCTGCGGACATTCTGGCAGCCTATGTGAACACGTATCTCAAGGAAGAATTACAGGCGGAGGGCATTATTCGCAGCACGCCCCCGTTTTTGCGATTTCTTGCCGTCGCCGGGCAGTTGAACAGTCAGGTAGTTAACGCCCAAAACATTTCCCGGGATGCCGCGGTCGCACGCAGTACGGTGGATACGTACTTCTCCGTTTTACAAGATACACTCATCGGGCATTTTCTCCCAGCATGGAGGCCGGGACTCAAAGTCAGAGAAGCAGCGCAGCCGAAGTTTTTCTGGTTTGATGCGGGGGTAGCCAGAGCCGCAGCTGGCCTTCTACGCGACCCGGCCGATAGGCTCTTGCAGGGTGCGGCGCTGGAGACATTGATTTATCACGAACTGCGTATTTATAACGAGGTCAGCGGAAAGCATCGGCCTGTTTACTATTACCGGACGCCGGCAGGGGTGGAAATCGACTTTGTCGTGGAAACAGCGCATAAACGACCGGAAAGCAAGCCGCGGATTGCCGCGATTGAAGTGAAACGATCTGAAAAGTGGAACAGGTCGTGGGAAAACCCAATGAGAAGCCTTGCCATAAACAATGGAGTAACCGTTGATCGGATGATTGGCGTCTATTGCGGTTCTAAGCAGTATCAGTTCGATAATATTACGGTTTTGCCAGTCCGCAAATTCATTGATGAGCTATATAATGGCAAAATTTTCTAACTCAGGAAGGTGAGCGGATCGACCCCATACAGTTTCTGTATCAGCCGCTCCCATGCCTTGCGTTTTGCCAGTGACATGAATTCTGATTCAATGATGCCGGGTATTGTATGGTCAGCCTGCAGGTCTGATTGAGGAACGAAACCAGGCCTCTTTCTATGAATTAAATTCAATCCGGCGCGAGGAATGGCCATGACCATGATCGACCTCATAAAAAAGCGGCGCAGCATTCGCGCGTTTACTCCCCAGATGCCTCCGCGGGAGCTGATTCTTGAATGCCTTGAGGCGGCGTCATGGGCGCCCAACCCGACAAGCCAGCAGCCCTGGCAGTTTATCGTACTTACAGGCAAGCCGCTGCAGGCGGTTTGCCAAACCATTAAAGAGAATTTTAAACCCGTGCCGGGCACACAGCGGGCGACCGTCGGCTCGGCAGCGCAGGAGGTGCTTGACAGGCGTAAGAAGGAGCATTTCTCTGCGATGATGGAGTTTCTTAAAGCGCAGAACTATGACATGCATTCTGCTGCCGAGGGCAACTTCAACTTTCACGGAGCGCCGGTGGGCATCATTTTCGGCGTTTATCCCTGCAAGGACCAGAACTATTTAAAATCAACCATTGCCGCCATGCAAAACTTCATGCTTGCAGCCTTGAGCCGGGGCCTTGGCACCTGCTGGATGAACGCGGTTTCGATCTGCCAGGAGCATATCAAGCGGGCGCTTGCACTTGAGGACGAGCTGATTCTGGTCGACGGCATCGCCGTTGGCTATCCCGACTCCGATTCGCCCATCAACAAAATCTCGCGCGAGCGTCTGCCCGTTAAAGAGGTGGTGCGGTGGATGGATAATTGAACAGATACTTTGTAGGGTGCGCATTGCGCACCGTTAAAAATGCCAAATTACAAAAGATCACATTACGGGCGGACATATTTTTTTACCGTTGTGACGAACAATCGCGTCCCGCTTTTTGGCAATAAAACGCAGCTTGTCCTCTTGCGTTCGGTTATTCGTGATGTGCGGGCAGTCAGGCCATTTGAAATTGACGCTATGGTGGTACTACCGGACCATCTGCACTGCATCTGGACTTTACCTGAGTTTGATGTTGATTATTCAAAGCGATGGGGAATAATTAAATCCGAGTTTACAAAAAGATTGCGGGATCGACATACCGGCAGCAGTGCACAGAATGCTTCTCGCGTTAAGCGTCATGAAGGAACGAACTGGCAGCGGCGATTTTGGGAACATCAAATACGAGATGACCATGATTATCAAACCCATTGCGATTATATTCATTACAATCCGGTAAAACACGGATTGGTCAATGCGCCGCAGGCTTGGCCGTATTCATCTTTCCTTCGATTTGTGCAAAGCGGTTTTTATGGTATGGATTGGGGAAATGGAACATATATCAAATTTGAACAGCACATAGGCAATGAATGACCGAAGATGGTGCGCAATGCGCACCCTACAAAGTTCCATTTGGTGGAAGATTATGAAAAAAACAGTACTCATCCTATGTATGTTTTTATCCGTTTTAATGCTCGGCTGCAAAAACAAGAAAGTAATCGTCGCAGCATCTGATAACAATACACCAATTTTTACATTAACCGGCAAAGCGACAAGAGCGCCGTTTTCAAGCGACCCTAATTTTTCTTGTTATTTAAATATTCCCGTTAATTCTTTTTCTACTGGCCTAATTTTTTCCTTACTCGTATTTCGATCCTCTGCAGGGCATTGGGGGTTTATTTATAAAAATTTAGACAAGCAGCATGTAATCGTTAAAAGCACAAAGGACCCGGATGAGTATACAATCGAATATGCCGAAGGCTTCAGCATGGCTTTACATAAGCCACTTAGGATGGAACAGTTTAATTTTACCGTTGTTGATCAAAAAATAATCTTGAATGATGTTGACTGTGTGCTGTTTCTCTGGGATAGCGGCAGCTTAAGCTATTATGGTTTTAAGAATATTCAGGACGGCATCACTTCATCATTCAATTACAAGTATATTAAAGAAAAGAAAGATAAAAAGAATTCCGGGGAGGTTTATTTTACTGAATGGAATTCTGGGATTAAGGATTGGCCAAAGGTTGAGCGAATCGAACAATTCGGTAACCAGTAGGGTGCGCACCGCGCACCATTTGGCTATTTGATTTTAATTCGGTGCGCGATGCGCACCCTACATTTTGTGCAACAAGGACATCATCATGGAAACTTTCGGCACAATTGTACATGTTGATCTGACAACCGGCAATGTCCGGCGCGAGAGCATTACCGAAGAGATGCGGCGGCTGTATGTGGGCGGCCGGGGCATAAGCGCGCGATTGCTGTATGACCTTGTTCCCAAAGGCGCTGACCCGCTGGGGCCGGAGAATGTGGTTATATTTGCGGCCGGTGCGCTGTCGGGCACGGCTGCGCCATGCGCTGCGCGGTTTACGGTAACGGGTAAATCGCCGCTTACGGGGCTGCTCGGTGACGCTAACGCTGGTGGCAGGTTCGGCCCGGCGCTGCGGCGCGCGGGGGTGGATCATCTGGTGGTGCATGGCCGTGCAGATAAGCCCGTTTATATATTTATTGATGACGGCAAGGTGGAGATCCGCGACGCAGCCCGTCTCTGGGGCACAACAACGCGGGACACAGAAGCGCTGATCACGGCAGAGCTTAATGATCGGCGCGTGCGTATTGCATCGATCGGACAGGCGGGCGAGAATCTCGTAAAAATTGCCAGCATTACCCATGAAGACCGCTCTGCCTCGCGCACGGGCCTTGGGGCAGTGATGGGCTCGAAAAATCTCAAGGCCGTTGCCGTGCGGGGAACGGGCACAGTTGCTCTGCATGACGGGTCGGGATTTAAAGAACTTGCTACGGCAATGCAGAAGCGCATAAAAGGCGCGAAGGTGTATGACGGCTTCCGCAAATTTGCCGGCATCGGCGGCGTTGCACCCACCAACAAATTCCACATCATGGCCGTGCGCAATTTCAATCAGGCAGGCGATTTCGAGGGGGTTGAAAATTTCTCAGCCCAGTCAGTCGCTGCCCGTTTCTATGAGGGCTCAACGCCCTGCTATGGCTGTCCCATCGGCTGCGGCCATACCTACAAAGTAAAAGACGGGCCCTATGCAGGCGAGCACGGCAAAAAAATCGAGGAAGGCGCTTTTACTCCCATGGGTCCGGTATGCGGCAATGCCGATATTGATTCGATATTTAAAATGAACAATATGGCAAACGGCCTGGGGATCGACATGATAGAGCTCGGGCAGGCCCTGGCCGTGGTGATGGACTGGTATGAGCATGGCGTGGTCGCTGCGCGGGACCTTGACGGCATTGAGCTTACCTGGGGCAATGTTGCCGGCATGCTGGCGCTTATGGAAAAAATTGCCCGGCGCGA
>CAYNVA010000511.1:0-3069 GCA_964400575.1 uncultured Thermodesulfobacteriota bacterium
TGGGGCAGCCTTTTGCAAAGCGCCAGCTCTTCACCTGAGCAAAGGGAATCCATTTGCAATATGAGCACCTGGCGCATCTTGTCGCGGTAGCTCTAAAGTCTTCCAGTGCCACTTCTATACCTCCTGAATTATTTGTTTTCCGCCTGAAAGCAAAGCTTGCCAGGATTCAATACATTATTGGGATCAAATAGTCCCTTGAGCTTCCTTGACAGGCTCGTATGCTCGGCATTTCTACTGTACGCCATGTCCGCCCATATACCGTAGGGCCGGGAAAAGAAAGCTCCCTGCTTTGAGAGTTCTTCGCTGGCTTTGGTAAAGAGCCCTTGCATCCTGGCTGCCTCTGCCTCGTCGCCCGGGTCGAAGGGCAGGCGAAATTCCACATGGCAGCTTGTGCCCAGGTGCGTCGGCTGAATGTAGATTCCTATGTCTGATGGCGAGTACTTGAACGATTCTGCCACTGCGTACATCGTCGCTGCGAATTCCGGCGCTCTGTTGAGTGTGGTAAGAAAGAAGATGTCCTGGCATCCGCCCTTGTCGCGAAGTTTCCAGTACGGTTCCTTTGAGGGATTGAGCACTGCTTCGGCTACCTGCCCATCGCTTGCCCCGGGGATTGCCGACTCCAGACGCAACCCAAACTGCCGGGCTATATCGGCAATGTCATTCTCCAGAAATGCAACCTTCTCCTGCGGCAGCAGGTCACGCCCGGCCAGCCCGAAGACGAGAATCCATGGGGGAAGTTGTTCCCTCAAGCCAGTGATGTGTTCAGCGGCCTCTCCAAGAATGGACGCCAAATTGGACCTGTTTAACAGCAGAAGCTCATCATGAAACCGTATCCGCAAGAGCTTATAGGCAAAGTCGATTATATTCTCGAGCCCAACAGATGGCACCAGGTAAAACTTCTGCACTTTGGGCAGCATTTCACATCTCAGCGACGCCCAGGTGACAATACCCATGGTTCCCTGCGCTGCTCCCAGCAGCTTGTGGTAATTGAATTGCCCCGGGCCATATTGATAGAGCGCCGTATCCTGTGTTTTCCGCCGTTTTTCCAGTACTTCTTCCAGCGGAATGAGTTTCGCCTCCTGTCTGGCGGAAGTGCTGACGCCGGCGCCGGCAAGCTCGCCGGTCCTGAATATGTCCCCGCTGCCCATGACCGTTTCAAGGCATCGCAAAGGCTCAGAGAGCGACCAGGCATACCTGGGGTTCGTTATAGGCTCCCTTTCCAAGACGCTGCCCAATACAGATTTAGAGCTGCGTGGCAGTAGTGGCATTGAAAGTCTCATTCCCTGCTTTGCCAGCTCCGGTTGGAGTTGACTGAAGGTTACCCCGGGCTCAACTATAGCCACCCGATTTCTCCGGTCCATCATGATGATCCGGTTCATCCCGCTAAGGTCCACAATAACTGCCCCATCTGAGGCGGGAACACTGTCACCACGGAAGTGCGGCAGTCCTGAGCTTACTGGCACGAGCGGCGTTCTCGTAAGGTTAGCCCACTTGACTATACCCTGCACTTCATCCGCGTTCTTGGGCTTTACCACCATCAGGGGCTTGCTTGGCGCAGTGAAACTGTGGTCCCTGGAGTAAACATCGAGCGTAATCGGATCATCAATTACATTCTCCGCACCAACTATCTTTATTAGCTCATCTTTTTTTTCAGCCATATATGCCTCACTTTTTCCTCTGAAATTTTCTTATTCTTATCTTTGGCAAGAATTTAAAAAGCTAAAGCATTTTTCTTTATGTTGTAGCCATGCGCCCTTACGGTGAACTTTTGACTCGTTTGCCCGTGCTATATTCTCGCAAGAGAGACCGGCAATGAAGGAACGCCAATCGCTCGAACCGCACGGGCTGCCCTCACCAAAAGCTCACCTGTGCGCATATGGCTATAGTATTTTGAAAAATGCTCTATCAACCGTGCTTCAGTCCGGGTCGATGCAACCTGCAATGAATGGTTTGACAAATTTGAACTTGAAAAATACATGTCGCCGGAAATATCCAATTCGGGTCTTCCATCAATTAATTTTTTGAATGTAGTCTTTAAGACTACTTTTAAAGGGATAATAAGTGGATTTTCAAAACTTGTCAAGATAAAAATCAGGCGGGATCGTAAGCATCGAGGTGCCCTGCCTGGCCGGCGAGGCATGCTCTGCTTATGTTATATCGCTTTGCGCACCTCAGGCTCGCGCTTTACCGGACGGGGCGCGAGATGCAAAACGCTAAAACTTTTAAGCAGTCTCCTCATGCAAACACTATCGTCATCTAGACTATGGGGGCGCCGCTCCATGGACTCAGCCGTGCTGTTTGAAACTGGTTTTTCTGTAATAATCAGGCCTCGATGCTGCCATGTATCATCCTGCATCTCTGTGAATTCCAACTGCCGCCAGAGGGTGCCGCAGGCATGTAAGGCTTACCGGCCAGCTGTCAAAGCTTCGGCTCATAGTCCGAACTCCCCGAGAAGATTCCGCGAAGCATATGCATCGGAATTAAATCTCTCGGCTGACTTTTCATCGGTAAGCCAGTCAATTTTTGCACCTGTGCTGGTGTTTGACAAAATATTCTCAACCAAAAAGGGCGTTACTGTTTCAACTTTGTCTGCTATGATATTGTAGATCATCCGAACCTTCTCATACTCTTCCTTAGGCATTTTCTTCATGTTTTCAATCAGAAAATCCGTTACCACAATACCTGGCCCAAGGGTGCCGATCTGCACCGGTGTTGCTCCGGATTCCTTGACAAGAGATTCAGTGAAATACCTGAGAGCCCTCTTCGTGGTTCCGTAAACGGTAAATCCCGCACGCATATTGCCGTTGCTTCCCATGCCCTCCATATTATAAATCTGGCCATGCCCCTGCGCCAGCATCCCTTGTAATGCGACATGGGTTCCGTACATAAGGCCAAGAATATTGGTATTGACGACTGCTGCAACCTCAGCCGGATCAAGGTCCCAATAGCGCCTGGTAGTGTTCATAATACCGGCATTGTTAATCCAAATATCAACCTGGCCGAATGACCGAACCGCCTCACCCCATAAAAAGCGTGCCTGTTTGAGGTCGGTCATATCGCAGGGTACAG
>CAYNVA010000512.1:0-2853 GCA_964400575.1 uncultured Thermodesulfobacteriota bacterium
ACATAATGCCATAGGTGTAATTCGGGTCGGAAAACGTTTCATGGTACATGGCCCATGCATAGTAGCTTTCCTTAAAAAGCCCCATATAGGGTTTGGTGCAGTACGGGCCGTTAAATGCCGTTCCTGTTGAATTGTACTCTATATAATAGGGCATGCTGTCGTAATAACATATTACAACCTTGCGGCCGTCTGAGCGCAGGCCTTCAACGTACCAGTCCACGTACGGCCCTCCCGGCGGGGTATAGCCGATTTTGGGTGGCTCAAAGACGACATCGTAGTCTCCCGTAATACCACCCCAGTCATCGCCGGGAGTGCGGTCGTAGGCTGCGTCATAGGTAAAAGTCCAGGTGCTGCCTGCAAGATCAGTAAAATCCCCGGTGGGAAGCGGGGTTTTCACGCCTGTTTCCAAACGACCGGTACTGGGCTTAAAATTCACGGAATCAGACGGCATGGAAACAAGCGTTGCAGTTGACTCCTTCACACCGGCACCAGTGCAGTCTGCCAGAGTGTCACCGTTGCAGCCGTCATAAAAATAGTATTTGCCCGATGGCCCGTTCCTCCTGCCCATGATGACGGGTTTATAATCCGCCGGTGTGTTCCCGGTCAGTTTTCTTCTCTTGAAAGAGATCGCGCAGTCCCAGTTCTCTCCGATCGCCGTAAAATAGGCATCGGTGCCTGCAGGAAGCTGCTGCTTATATGACATCATTTCATAGGTGCCTGCGTCGATATTGCCTCCTGCTGAATACATAACTGTCCACGGCCCACCCGTCCACTGATCGCAGTCTGTTATCGCGGATAAGGCCGGCTGCGTGAACACCAGCACAGCCATTGCTGTCAATGCTACAAGCAATGCTCTTCTTTCCATGGTTCCTCCCCTGGCATTTGAGTGAATAAGTAAATCTGCGTTAGAAAAACATGATGTAAAAAATTCGCAAGGGAATAGAGGTGGCCCTTTATTCCCCTTCCTTGTGGCATACAGCGGTGCGCACGGCGCAGGTAGGGGCACGGCATGCCGTGCCCCTACCTGCTTTATAACCCAAGCTCTTTTTTTACTTCGCCGTGCGATTTCCACTTCTTATTCTTCATCTTCACAGCAAGCGCGCTTGAGTAATCGGCTTTATCCTCTTCAATCTGTTTTAGCCGCCTGTACTCGCTGTAATCCAGGAGCACGGCAATCGGTTTGCTGCCCTGCTTTACTATTTGAGTTTTAATCATTATATGCCCCCTGCCTGTGTTTAATTTCATAAATGAACATCACATTTCCGTCATCATCAAAAATAATACGATAATTGCCTGCTCTCAGACGCTGAAAGTTCCCATAGTCGCCTTTTAAAATTTTGACATCAAATTTTCCCCGAGGGTTCTCTCCATAAGCCTCAATCGCCCTTACAATCAAGGCAGCGCTTTTTTTGTCACCTTTGGAAATCTTTTTCAGCTGTTTGAAAGCAGTTTCAGAATATTTGATATCCATTTTATATCCCGGCTAACTTATCTGCATGCCATTATAATTGAACAAGGGAGACTCTAGCAATATTTATCTGGCTTATCCAATAAAAAAGCGGGCAAGCAGCCCGCTTTAAATCACAGTTCGATTTGTGATCTTATTAATCCCTTGCAGCGATCTGTAAAATATTATCCCCCCTGCACAATGCCGATGGAGCTCTTCTGCACCCATCCTTTTTTGCCGTCGCACAGAGTGATTTTCAGCCATTCATTTTCTTCACCCGCCACCGTCAGCTCAGCGCCTTCATGCAGCTTAAAAAGCACGGTATCGCTCAGGCTGCTGCCCGACCGCACCATAACCTCATTTGCAAGAACGACGCCGCTGCGGATGAAAAGCGTTGCATACAGTTTCACGCCGAAGCTTGCGCCGAAAAGAAGTGATAAAAAAAGCGCTACATACAGGCTGATGCCCAGCAGGTCGCTGCGCAAAAAAAGCCGCACGATAAAAAGCAGCCAGAACAGGGCATTGACGGCAAGAAACACAAAGCACAGCTCGCGGCAGCTGAGCTTTCCGTACCAGAAGCAGACTGTTTTCAGGAGACTTTCGCTTTCGGCGCAGTCAATTTTATCCTGAGCCTGCCCGAGCGCGTACTGCAGATTGGCTTCCAGATCGGCATCCCGGGGGATAAACATTTCGGCTGTGCGGTAATTCAGTATTGCCCTGCCGGTATCACCTTTTTTCAAATAGGCATTACCCAGGTTATACAGCAGCTCGCCGTTGCGCACTCCTGCAGCAAGCAGTTTCTCATAGCCGTCTGCAGCCGCGGCAAAATCCCCGCTTTTATACGCCTGGTTGGCCTGCAGAAACAGCGTTGAAATGTCAGGCGGCCCCTCATCGGCATGCGCGGCGGCGCAGAGAAATATACATAATAAAATGAAATATTTCATTATTTTCATCTTCGCACAGTCCTGTTCAGATGCTGCACGACCTTCTGCAGCCTGCTTAAAACAGCCCTCCGTTCATCAAGGCTGAACTGCCTGAAGCCAAACTGCCCTGAGTCAAAAAAGTCCAGGATACTTTTCAGCTCTTCGAGCGTCTCAGCAGAGGCTGAGCCGCCGAGAAGCACGTCGAGATCTTTTGCCGTTAGCGCCTGCCCGGCAATATTGAGCCTGTCGCCGATAAAATCTTTAAGGGCCTTTGAGCCCGCCTGATAGAACCGGTCATCCGGGCCGTCAAGGGCCTTCTTCGCTTCGGAAAAATTCTTAATAAAATTCTTATAAGCGCTTTTCAGGCGCGCGCTGCCGGGGTCGCCGGAAGATCGGTCACGCGACCTTTTCACAATAAACACGGTAAAGAAACAGGCCGCCGGCAGCAGCGCCAGCAGCAGCACTATACCAAAAGCCGGATAC
>CAYNVA010000513.1:0-3724 GCA_964400575.1 uncultured Thermodesulfobacteriota bacterium
CATGCCCGTCTATCAACTGCCTAAAGAACTTGCATTCCCTCCTCCCGAAGAGGCAGAGCCCAGCGGCCTTTTGGCCGTAGGGGGCGATCTGAGCCTGCGGCGGCTGCTGCTTGCCTACTGCATGGGCATTTTCCCGTGGTACTGCCAGGGCGAGCCGATACTGTGGTGGTCGCCCGATCCGCGCCTTATCCTTGAACCTGAGCATATCAGGATATCCCAAAGCCTTCGCCGCGTGCTGAAAAAGGGCCTGTTCCAGATAACCATGGACCGGGATTTCCCCTCCGTCATACAGGGCTGTGCCGAGGCCAGCCGCAGGGGCGAGCCGGGCACCTGGATTGTTGATGATATGCTTGCTGCCTACACGCGGCTCCACACGGCCGGCTTTGCGCACTCGGTTGAAACATGGCATGAAGGAAAGCTCGTGGGCGGGCTCTACGGCGTGAGCATCGGCGGCGCTTTTTTCGGCGAGTCCATGTTCAGTCTGGCAAGCAATGCCTCGAAGGCGGCGCTGGCCTATCTTGCCGCTGCTCTGCGAGCGTGGGGCATAGGCCTTATCGACTGCCAGATAACCACTGAACATCTGCTCAGCATGGGGGCCCGCGAGATGCCTCGACCGGAATTTCTCGAGCGCCTGGCGCAAGCCCTGCGGGCTGAAACACGCACCGGGGCCTGGCTGCTGCCTGAGGGGTTGCAGGTGCTGTGATGCTCAATAGAAACACACCAGGGAACTGTCGCAACCGTTCGCTACAAATACGCGCGCGACACAGCCCCCTTTCGGGGGCGAGGAAGTGTTTTACTTAATGCACAAGTATTGAATATGCTGTTGTAATGTATTATATTTCAGGCAATGACCATACTAACCAGCCACAGAAAGAAAGGGGCAGCCATGATACGAGAGAGCGTTGTAGGGGATGTTCCGAGAATCGACACTACGGCATATGTTGATCCTGCGGCCGTTATTATCGGCAGGGTTATCATAGGACCCAACTGCTATATCGGGCCGGGGGTGGTCATCAGGGCCGACAGGTTTTCAGCCGACGATGACATTGCCAGCATCACCATCGGCAGCGGCTGCAGCATTCAGGACCTTGCGGTGCTGCATGTGCATGCTGAAAACTCCATTGCCATAGGCGACGATGCCGTTATCAACCACGGCGCTATTATTCATGGCACGACCTCCATAGGCCGGAACTGCTTTATCGGCGCCAAGAGCGTCATAACCCATGCATCTCTCGGCGACAGTGTTTTTACCAGGGTCATGTCGGTGATTGAAACGGTTAACATAGCATCCGAGCGCTATATAGAGATCAACACCGTTATCAACACGCAGGATGCCGCAGACCGTTTGCGCCCGATTACAACAAAGGAAAAAGAATTTATGGAGCGGGCCGTGATGGAAAACAGGGAATATGCCGTGCGGTATAAGTATTCTCTGGAAAAATAGAGCCGCGCGGGCATGCAAAAAGCAGGGCGGCCTGAGCCCTTTAAAGCATTTTTCAAAACAGTAGAGCCATTACCTGTTTTGTGCGATGGACACATAAACGGGTCATTCCGGCTTGTCCGGAATCATTTCCCGTACAGCAAAAGGGATTCCGGGCAAGCCGGAATGACGTGGAATGAGGTTATGCAGCTATACATCTTTAACCGTGCTTTTGTTTTGCGGCTACAAAAAAATGTTAAATGCTCTAGCCCTTGAGCCCGGGACTGCGCGCCTTGCGCCACCGCAGAAGAAAAAACTCCTCCACATATTTTTTTTTATACGGCTTGCCCAGAAACGTGTTTTTGCACCCCATATAGGCGCTGCACTCGAAAGGCTTTGCCCCGTGTATGGCGCAGGCCCCCTGTTCATCAAGAAATACGCACACACCGCGCTCCCGGGCATAGTAATCCGGAGCCACCGTTCCAGGGGCTGCGATGAAGCGCTTGCCCTTGCGCTTTGCCGGCGCCAGGGCGTAGACTGTGTCTTTGGGGGAGAGAAGAATTTTTACCAGGTACTGCGCCAGCAGCCCCTCCTCTGGTATGCCCAGCAAACCGGCAAGCTTCCCCACATCCTCGGGCAGGAGCCTGCCCGGATCAGTGCGGCAGGCGCTGACGCATTCCGGACAGCTGCAGCTTTCCATGCTTGACTTCCTCCAATGCCTGCATCATGAGACCTAAGTACCGCGCCCCATAAACAAGGAGGCGCATATTAATTTTATATAAAAAATTTGCCTGTTTCATCCCCCTTTGAAAAAGGGGGATACAGGGGGATTTTTTTCGACCCCCTCTTTTGTGGAGCTTTGTTCTAAGCCCTGTTTGTATCAGCAACCCGGCCTGCTGTCACCCGAATTTTCCGCGCCAGGCCATTGCCGCCTTTCCCGTTGACATCCCGGCAGGCCGGGTGTATGTGCTCGTGCAGGATTAAAGTCTTGCACGCGAAAAAAAATTTTATCTCGATAAACCTCTGACAGCCCACACTGCATGCTCACCAAAAAGCTTCGCACCTATCTTGAATCGCTCTACGCAGCGTTCAACCGCCGCGAGTTCGTAGCGCCGGACCCGCTGCAGTTTCTGTATAATTATCCCGGGGCTGCCGACCGGGAAGTCGCAGCCCTTGTCTGCGCTACGCTTGCCTATGGCCGGGTCGTGCAGATTCTGCGCAGCCTTGAGATCGTGCTTGCTCGGCTGGGGCCGCACCCGGCAGACTTCATTATGCAGGCCACAACCCGTGAGCTCATGCTGGCCCTTTCCGGCATGAAGCACCGGTTCACGTCGGGGGAGGAAATTGCACGGCTGCTGTGCGGCGCGAAAAAGATCAGACTCAAGCACGGATCCCTCGGGCAGTGCCTGAGCAGTCATCTTGCGCAGGGCGATGCAACTATACTTCCTGCGCTTGAAAAGTTTACGCAAGAGCTGCGTGCCGCTTCCGGCGGGCTTGATCTCTATACGCTGCCATCCCCTGTGCGCGGCAGCGCCTGCAAGCGGCTGAATCTGCTGCTGCGGTGGATGGTCCGCCGTGACAATGTTGATCCGGGCGGATGGGCCGGCATTTCGCCCTCGCTGCTTGTTATTCCGCTTGATACGCATATGGAGGCCATCGGCCGGTCGCTGGGGTTCACCTGCCGCAAACAGGCAGACCTGAAGGCCGCCCTTGAAATTACCGAGGGTTTTAGGAAAATCGCCCCCCATGACCCCGTGCGCTATGATTTCTCGCTCACGCGCTTCGGCATCAGAAGCGACCTTGACATCGGGCATGTCACCGGCACCATGAAAGACCTGTGCAAAGACCACGGCCCGTGAAAGGCGCTGGACCAGCACAGCCCCGCCTTGACAGGCCATAAGAAATAAGCCACAATTGAGACTTGCCGGAGCAGACAAAATGGTCGCCGGCCGCGCCTTGGCGCGGTCCGGAGGAAAGTCCGAGCACCGCAGGGCAGGGTGGTCGCTAACGACGACCGGGGGCGACCCCAGGGAAAGTGCAACAGAAAATATACCGCCCCGCTTCGCGGGGTAAGGGTGAAATGGCGAGGCAAGAGCTCACCGCATCCCGGGTGACCGGGATGGCATTGCAAACCCCACCCGGTGCAAGACCAAATAAGAGAGCGGCGGGAGCTTCGGCTCCCCGGAAGGCGGCCCGTCTTTATGCTCTCGGGTAGGTCGCTCGAGGCGGCTGGCAACAGCCGTCCCAGCTGAATGACCATTGCCCGCAGGCTCGCAAGGGCCTGCGGGAACAGAACTCGGCTTA
>CAYNVA010000514.1:0-1903 GCA_964400575.1 uncultured Thermodesulfobacteriota bacterium
CTATGACCTGAAGGGCTTTGCCGCAGTGCGCACCCGGTATGCTGATCCCAAGAAGGAGGATTCTTTCGTTACCTATGTTCCCTCGATGCGCCGTATCCGGCGCCTTGCCGGCACCAACACGCAGGACCCCCTTGTCGGCTCCGATATTTCATGGGAAGACTGGAAAGGCTACTGGTGCAAGCTGTCGATCCACCCCTCGGATTATGAAATTCTCGGAGAGACGGTCGTGCTCTGCCCGTCGTTTAACCCGAAGCCGATTGAATATTCTGAAAAGTACGGCGGCTTTGCCCAGCGCTACTGGTGGGAGCGCCGTCCGGTGTGGGTGGTTAAAATCAAATCAAAAGAGCCGACCTATATTTACGGCGCCCGCATCTGGTATGTTGACAAGGAAACATTCGCCATGCAGCAGGAGATTTTTTACGACCAGAAGGGCCGAGTCTGGAAGCTGTGGGACTGGTGCTGGCGGTGGAATCCCGACAACGGCGAGCTTGATTACTGGAACCCCTATATTGCTGATGTCATCAACAGGCACACAACTGTTGCAAATCACCACATTATGCTCAATATGACGGACCTGAGTGAGAATCTGTTCAACCTGAGGTATCTCTCGGAACAGGCCCATTGAGCAGGGCAGAGAGCTTTTTGCTTTGACGCGTTTTTACAAACCACCCACGGGCTCGTGCTCGTGGGTGGCTTTGTTTCTAGTGGATCATGACATTTGAATTTATTTGTTGCAGACACCCTTCCCTTAATTCCAATACATGTGAATTAGACGTATAAATAAATTGAAAAAATAAAATCTCAGCGTCATTCCGGCTTGTCCGGAATCTGTTCCACCGCAGCATAAGGATTCCGGACAAGCCGGAATGACAGGAATGGTGTTGTTTACGAGAAATAGTATCTCATCCTGCAAAATCAAATGTGAAGGCCCGCTAGAGCATTTTTTAAATATTATAGCCATATGCGCACAGGTGAGCTTTTGGTGAGGGCAGATCTTATCGTACCGGGATGCCCCGCCTTGTAGGCGGGGAGCATCACTTTTTACGTGGCCATCAGCCTTGCTTCTATTTCAAACCTGATATATCTTTGTACCCCAGAATTACTTCATGCATTGAGGGATTGCTATGCTGCTGCCGGTGCTGAAAAAAGAATTGAAGTATTATGCCGCCTCACCGCTGGTATATGTTGCGGGCGCCGTTTTTCTCGGCCTTGCCGGGTATTTTTTTTACACCAATCTGATCATGCTGCTGCTGCTGCAGGGCAGCGGGGTTGATGTGAATGTATGGGAGTACACGATCAACGATATCCGGCTGCTGGTGCTGCTGCTGATCCCGGTTATATCGATGCGCATGCTTGCCGAAGAGAAGCGGCTGGGAACGATCGAGCTTTTATGCACCTCGCCCCTGCATGAATGGGATATTGTGCTTGGCAAATATTGCGCGGGCATGTGCGTCATCGGCATGCTTGTCTGCGCAACGCTTTTATTCCCTCTCCTGTTTTCCTTTTTTTACCCGCTTGAGCACGGGCAGCTCTATGGCGCGTATCTCGGCCTCATGCTTATGTGCTGTGCGCTGATGGCAGCGGGGGTCTTCTGGTCGTCGGTCACCGAGAGCCAAATCGTGGCCGCGGTGGCAACGCTGGGCTTTACCTTTTTACTCTGGTTTATGGACCAGTATGACGGGCTGGATCAAGTTTCCGGCCAACTCTCGTTTACTCTCCTGTCGCTGCAGAAGCGCTTTTATAATTTTAACCGGGGCGTGGTGACCCTTCGCGACACGGCCTATTTTGCCGGATTTGCAATTTTGTTTATTGTGCTGGCTGTCGAATCGCTGAAACAGCGCAAGTATGACGCAAGGGTATTCAGGCTGCCCTTCTGGGGGCTGATCAATGTGCGAGGGCTTTC
>CAYNVA010000515.1:0-2234 GCA_964400575.1 uncultured Thermodesulfobacteriota bacterium
CCAGACAGTGTCTGGAAATTCTGGAGCCCATCCAATGAATTAGGAACCCCGGTTTTTTCAGACAGCTTTTGCGAAATATGAGCTGATGACGGGGAATTTTGTTCCAAGAGAGATTTCCGCGACAGCGTTGCGGAAATCTGCTCGATTGGCCAGGTAAGGTAGAATGACCGGAACCGCTCCAGATTATCAACGCTATACCCACGGCCGTAACTGCGAGTCAGATCACTTGATAATTTATTGAGTAAAGCCTTTCCATATTCCGCCCGCGCCTTGCCGCCTTGTTCGAACCTTACGATTCTTTGTCCGATGAGCCAGTAAGCCGCCGTCATAATGCAATTGACAGAACGGGCAGCCGATTTCCTGGCAGCATCGATGACACTGGTGATGTCACCAAGGATCGAACCGTATTGGGCACCAAGCCCGCTGTCACGCTTTACCGGCTTTTTTGTCATTTGATGACTCTTGTCGTATGGGAAAATTAAAGGGGTCGGCACCCCTTACCGTCTCTTCTGCTTCGCAGTATACCCCGTGCGGTGTTCTTTGACAACAAAGCCAACTTCGTTTATCTGCTCCTGCAAAAACTTCTGTATTTCCTCTTTTTTGGGCAGCTCCAGCTGGTATTTAGAAACGAAAAGCGTGTTGCCCATCCCGGCAAGGGCATATTCTACAAGTGCGTGATCTTTCTGTGTGCAAAGAAGAATACCTACGGGCGGATTGTCGCCCTGCGTCATCTGGTTTTTTTTATACCAGCTCACATAGGTATTGAGCTGTCCAAGGTGCTCATGCGAAAACTCATCCACTTTCAGTTCGACAAGTACATGACATTTAAGAATGCGGTGGTAGAAGACGAGATCAATAAAACCGTGGTGTCCTCCGATCAGGATGCGTTTCTGACGTGCTTCGAAACAAAAACCGTGCCCCAGTTCAAGCAGAAATCCCTGCAGTTTGTCCAACAGGCAATCTTCAAGATCGGATTCTTCCATTACTTCACGGGATTTAATTCCCAGGAATTCAAAAACATAAGGATCGCGGATGGCAAGCCTGGGTTCAACCTGTTCTGCGCTGGTGCTGATTATTTTAGCCAATTGTTTCTTGTTGCGTGAGAGACCTGTACGCTCAAAATAGAGACTGGAAATCTGGCGTTTCAACTCGCGCACCGACCAATTGCCCCTCATGCATTCGATTTCGTGGAAGGTTCTCTTAGTGGAGTCTTCGACGGAGACAAGCAATTCGAAATGACTGTAGGAAAGACAGCCCAGAAGTTTTTCCGGCGGGATCGTTAATTGTGCGGACGCTGTCCGCACTTTTGCTTTGGGAGACCCATACGGGGTCACATCTTCATATGTCATATTTAATAATTCTTTAAATGCAGTTTGATTACGGACTTCCCTATTTCGTTTTCCCCCGCCTGTTTTTCTTAAGCCCGCAGGCTGGACTCATGAGTGTGTCCATCGGGTTTTGCAAACCTGGTGGACGTGCTTGGCAAGTCCACCCTGCCTTCTACAGCCGCGCGCCCCCGGATATTTCAATAATCTGACCCGTGATAAACGATGCCTCATCGGAGGCCAAAAACAGGGCGCAGTTGGCCACATCTTCAGGCTGGCCGACCCTGCCCAGGGTATAGCGGCTCGAGCAGTCCTGCTTGAGGGCCTCCCACATCTCCGGGGCGGCGGCAAGGGGCTTGAGCTTTTCCTGCATTTCATCAATGACCGGAGCCTTATCGCGGCTCATGAGCAGGCGGTCATAATACAGCGAGTTTATCTGACGCTCAAGCGCGCGGGTGCTCCAGTTCTGGTCGGCGGCCTCGTTCATATACCAGAGACGGGCCTTTTCATTCTCCACACGAATAAGCGCTTTGTAGTGCGTCCATGCCAATTCTCTCCGCAGTGCGGAGCATTTCTGTTCACGAAGCTCAAGCCCCTTCTTGACGGGGTGTTTGGATATGCTCCGCAGTGCGGAGCATTTTCCAAACAACAGGTAAAATTGGCGCATATTTCTGAGACTTTGAGGAGAATAGCCAGGACCAAATTCCGCTGCAAGCTTTGCCGAAAGTTCGATAAGGAGGCGCTTGCCATATTCTGCACGTAAGCTGCCCTGCTGCTCTTCTTCAACAATGCGCTTGCCTACCAGCCAGTAGGCTTCAACCATAGTGAAATTAACGGCTGCATATGCTTTCTGCCGTGCCTGAATGAGTATTCGGCGAATGTCGTCAAAGAATGCCGATGTTTTTTGAA